>CAZFUR010000108.1:0-6648 GCA_964522245.1 uncultured bacterium
GGCATTTTGGTCGCAGACCTGACCTATTTTTTTGGGAAAAAACCGACAAGGTTGATATTTTACGTAAAGAAGCTGGTTTAGCTTAATTTTTTATAAATATGAGGAGATCCGTAATGGCAGAGAAGATAAAATACGATATTCGCGATATCGGTTTGGCGAAAGAAGGAAAAAAGAGAATAGATTGGGCTTATAACGATATGCCAGTTTTACAGTTGGTTGAAGAGCGTTTCAAAAAGGAGCAACCCTTAAAAGGGATGAAGATGTCGGCATGTTTGCATGTCACTGCCGAAACGGCTAATTTGGTTAGGATTCTTAAATCCGGTGGTGCTGATGTTTTGTTGTGTGCGTCTAATCCACTGTCTACTCAAGATGATGTTGCGGCGTCGCTAGTTGCTGATTTTGGGATATCTGTTTTTGCTATAACAGGCGAAGATAACGAGACATATTATAGACATTTGGATGCCGCCTTGCAACATTCACCAAATGTTACAATGGATGATGGAGCTGATCTGATATCGGTATTGCATTCTAAATATGAGGATAAAATAGCCAATATAGTCGGTAGTATGGAAGAGACTACGACTGGGGTTATCAGACTTAAAGCGATGGAAAAAGATGGAGCCTTAAAACTTCCCGTAGTTGCCGTTAATGATGCGGCTACCAAACAGATGTTTGATAATAGGTATGGAACGGGTCAGTCGACTCTAGACGGAATAATAAGGGCAACGGATATCCTAATAGCCGGAAAATGTGTCGTTGTTGCAGGTTACGGATGGTGTGGGCGTGGTTTTGCTTTACGTGCTAGAGGGATGGGGGCGAATGTAATTGTTACTGAAATTGATCCGATCAAAGCGCTAGAGGCGGTGATGGACGGGTTTAGGGTCATGCCGATGCTGGAGGCTGCGAAATGCGGTGATCTGTTTTGTACTCTTACAGGTAATATAAGTGTGCTTAGACCGGAATTTTTCAAAGTCATGAAAGATGGTGCTATGGTTTGTAATTCGGGTCATTTTAATGTTGAGATTGATATAGAAGGTCTTAGTAAGATGTCAAAAGAGGTTTTAAAAGACGTTAGAAACTTTGTGGATGCGTATGTTCTTGAAGACGGAAGAAAGATATATCTTTTAGGTGAAGGCAGATTGATAAACCTTGCCGCGGCGGAAGGGCATCCTGCATCTGTTATGGATATGAGTTTTGCTACGCAAGCGCTTGCGACGGAGTATTGTATAAAGAATAAAGGCAAGTTGAGTAATAAAGTTTATTTTGTTCCTCAGGATATTGAAGATTGGGTAGCTTCTTTGAAGCTGGAGTCTATGGGAGTCGGTATGGATGAACTTACCGAGGAACAAAAAGTATATTTAAATTCATGGCAAACGGGTACATGATTTTAGTATCATAAAAAAATAAAAAAAATGCTTGGGATTAATTCCCAAGCATTTTTTTGTTTTTGAGTAAGTATATTTACTTTTTATCTCTATTAAAAATATCAAAATCGCAAAAATTTATTTTCTGGAGTAAAAATTTGCCCATCGTTTGTAATGTTTGAATGCCATATTTTACACTGTTAGGGAAATTTATTGATGAGGCTTCTTTAAAATATCTTGTCGGAATGGGAATATCGCCTATTTTGAAACCGAAATATACGGATTGTGAGAGGAGTTCGGTATCAAAGACAAAATCATCGGAGTTTTTTTTATACGGGATTGTTTCTAAAACTTTTCTGGTATATGCTCTAAAACCTGAGTGAAAATCGCCTAGATTTTGTCCTAATACTATATTTTCTATGGTGGTTAATATCCTGTTGGATAAGTATTTATATAATGGCATACCATTTTTTACAGCTTCTTTTCTGGTTCTTATACGAGATCCCACAATGACGTCACAAATTCCCATAGACAAAAAACCGACTGCATAAGGAATCACCCTCGTATCATACTGGTAGTCGGGGTGAACCATAATTACAATGTCGGCATTTCTTTGTAGAGCTATTTTATAGCATGTTTTTTGGTTTGCTCCATAACCTTTATTTGTTTTATGGGATACTGTTTTTATACCAAGTTGTTTTGCTATTTCGAGTGTTTTGTCTGTGCTGTTATCGTCTGTTAATATTATTTCATCGACGGTTTTAGCGGGGATATCGTCTACGGTTCTTTTCAGTGTGGATTCGGCGTTATAAGCCGGCATAACTACTACTACTTTAGGCTGATTCTTATCGGATAGTTTCATAGAGTTTCTTTTTTTTGAGTGAAAACGAAACTTCTCAACGGTTTTATCGGATGAAAATCTGAAATATTTTGAGAAAAACAATGCCGGAGACGGGACTTGAACCCGTACAGGAAAAATCCCACAAGGTCCTTAACCTTGCGCGTCTGCCAATTCCGCCACCCCGGCATAAAAGAGATAATATATGCGATAATGTACTTAATTTTGGTCTGTTTGTAAATAATTTTCTAAAAAAAGATTATTGTTGTCTTATACGTGGGTCTAGTGCATCACGCAATCCTTCACCTGCCAAATTGAATGCGGTAACGGTCATAAAAATAGCCATACCCGGGAAGAGAGTCAGCCACCATGTTTCCTGAATATTATTTCGTCCATTGTTGAGTAGGTCTCCCCAGCTGGCGGTAGGTTGTGGTACTCCAAACCCAAGAAAAGAGAGGGCAGATTCGGTCAATATCGCACCGGCTATACCGAAAGATATAGATACAAGGATAGGACCTAATCCGTTGGGGAGAATATGTTTGAAAATTATTTTCAAGTTTGATGCGCCAAGAGCATTTGCGGCTGTTACAAAATCTTGTTTTGATAATTTTAGAAATTCGCCCCTGCACAATCTTGCTATACCTGTCCAGCCCGTGATACCGATAACAACCATTATGTTCAAGATACTTGGTCTCAAAAATGCCAAAACCGTCAATATAAGGAAAAACACTGGAAAACAGATAACTATTTCTATGATACGTGATATAGTGATATCTACCCATCCCCTAAAATATCCGGCGATTGAGCCCATAAATATCCCAATTAAAAGGCAAATCCCCACTGCTATAAAACCAACCGACATAGATATTCTTGTGCCCCAAATCATTCTGCATAAAACGTCTCGTCCGTTAGTATCGGTTCCTAAGATGTGGTATCTTTGTGTTCGTTCGTTTTTTTTGATTAACCATGTTGGTTTTGTACTTGCCTCTGAGACTATATTTTCGTTTTCCCCAAATGGGATTAGCGGAAAGATAATCTTTGTGTTTGCCGGTAAATCTTTTTGTAGCTGTTTATAGTTGGTTGGGTCGAAGACGGATGGATTTAAAAAATACCATAGTGCGCAACACAGTACAGATATGCTCAGACAAACGAGAAATTCCTTTTTCAAAGATATTCTGTTTTGTTTATTCCTGAGAAGGTTTTTCAATATTACCAATATCAGAAATAGGGGATAAAAACATATGAAAAATATCTGAATAGGCGTCAGATTTTTTATAGCTGGAAACCTTAAAATATATTTTAGATCAATCTTTTCCGGTAAAAAGTTTGTCTCGATATCGTCGGTTATAGTAGTAAGTAGTTGCGGTTTATTTTTGTCGATCAGATTGTCGATCTGCTTTTCGTAGACGATGAAATTTTTCTTATCGTGGTCTTTCATATGTTGTTTGATCGATTTTAATGACCTGTATAGGTTATTTCTATTCAAAAGAGTCGGTTTTTTTGCGTATATATCTATATTTGATACCAAAGTGTATAAATCGTCTTCATATTTTTCCTCCATAGGAGAGTACATAAGAAGCGGTTTGTTGTTAGCTAGCACAGGGGCGTAAACGGCAACAAAGAAAAGTAGCAATACAAAAATTACTCCCCCCACAGCCAATCTGTTTTTTGCAAATTGTCTCATTGACAGTTCAATATATCCTGGAGAATAGTTATTTTTCATTTTTCAAAACTTATCCTTGGGTCTACAAAAACATATGTGATATCGGTTAACAGCATTCCTATAAGAGTTAGAAATGCAGAGAAAAACGCTATTGCGTTAATTATCGGGTAATCTCTGTTTAAAATTGCCTCGAAAGATAGTTTACCCATTCCGTTTATGGTGAATATTTCTTCTATTATGACGCTTCCGCCGAGCAATGCGGGTAGTAGGAATGCCAATAGAGTTATGGTTGGGATTAAGGCGTTTCGCAGAGCGTGTTTGAATATGACGGTTTTTTCGCTTAGTCCCTTTGCCCTGGCGGTGCGGATAAAATCTTGTCGTATGATATCTAGCATACCGACTCTCATCTGTCGGGATATGTAGGCGAACCCTGCATATGTTAGGCAAAACACCGGTAAAATGAGATGCCATATCCAGTCTATCATGTATTTAAAAAATGGTAATGAGTCGGCGTTGGCGGAATGCAAATATCTACTGGGAAAAATTTGAGGAAAGTCTCCGCCCGTAGTTGTGAGAATCAGCATATTGGCAATCCAGAAACTGGGGAGTGAGTACAATATAAACAGTATGACGGTCACTATTTTATCAGATATTTTATATTGGTGTGTTGCTGAAAATACTCCTAGAGGTATGGCGATAATATATGTCAAAAAAATAGATATCAGGCTTAACTGCATAGAAATGGGGAGTCGTTCTTTTATCAAGTCTATCACAGGTATATGATATGAGTATGATTCTCCAAAATCGAGTGTTAGCATCATTAACAGCCATTTCCCAAACTGGGTATCCGTGAATGTGCGGACAAAAATTTCAGGTAAGGTTAATCTGGTATATTTGTACTTTTCTCTGTTCCACCATTGACGCCATTTTTTTATCGTACTGTTCTTTTTTTCGTTATTATCTTCGGGTCGCAGGTGCCATGGTTTGTGTGTTATTTCGGCTGATAAATTAAAAAGGCGTATTCCATCGGGTATTCCTTTGGAGAATGCGGTGTTTAGTATTAGGGGTAACGCTGCTGTTCCAAGTGTGGTGAGGTTTTCTATGGCTTGGTTTTTTGTGGATGGAGAATGGCTGTATAGGTTTTTTATCTGTTGTTTTTGCCAAGAGATATCGTTGAAATGTTGGTTATTGTAGTAGTTTAACCAAGCGGATATTTTTTTGTTTGGGGTGGTATATTTTTCTAGAGAAAATCCGGATATTTCTTCTATTAATTTGATAATCGGCGGATGTTTCTTCAGATATTTTTTGTCAGATAGGAATGCCGTTAGATGGGGCAGGGCTGTTGTGCCTAATTTGAGGATAGTTTTATAGCTATCTTCTCGGATAAAAGAGTCATCATCGGACAAGTTATCGGTGTGTTTGCGTATAAATGATTTAGGCGTTTCATGATTAAAATTCAAAAGCAGTGGTTTATCGAATCCGTATAATTTTCTGGTGTCTTCGATTAGTTTTTTTGAAAGTTGCTGATTCCCTGACCCTGATTGCGCAATGCCCTGAAGTTTCAAGGTTGCTGGATCGCCGGGGGCAAGACGGGTGACGCAAAATGTTATGACCATTATCCCGAAGAGGGTAAAAACTATCCAAAAGAGTCGTTTAAGAATATATTCTTTCATAAAAAATCTCAGTTATCGATTCGATTTATGGATATACCATTCCGCCAGGTTATATCCGGGACTGGTTGAGTAAATTTTAACGTTGCGAAACTTTTTGTTATAAAAAAACAGTGTTTGGAAACAAAACATAAATGAGTATGGTTGTTCTTCATACAATATACCGTGCATTTCTCTGTATAGTTCCCATCGTTTTATAGGATTGAATGTTTCGCGTGCTTGTTCTAGTATTTCGTCTATACGTTTATTTTTGAAACCCACATAATTTGAGCCCCTGTTTTCGGCTTGTGAGGAGTGCCATATCTGGTACGGGTCGGAATCTATACCTGTGCCCCATGCAAACCGAACCGCATCAAATTTTCTATCGGATACAGTCTCCCCGAAAATACTCCAATCCAGTTTACGGATGACCATTTTTATGCCTGCTTGTTCAATACTTTCTTTAATAATATCCGCTATTTTCTGATGATAGTCCCGTCCCGTGTGTATCAAATACTCAAATTTAAAGGGGATTCCGTTTTTATCTATGATTCCGTCTCCGTCATGGTCCATCCAGCCTGCTTTTCGCAATAATCGTTTTGCTTTTTTTAAGGAATATTCATAAGGTTTTAAGTTGTGGTTGTATACGGGACCATTTATATAAAAAGGACCGGTTACGGGTAAGACTAGATTTTTATGGATATCAGTCGCTATTTTTTTCAGTGGGATCAGATGAGTCATCGCTTTTCTTACGAGTTTATCTTTAAAAAACACAGAGTCTGAGTTCCATCCGATATAAGAATACATAGGTACAATCATGTGAGCACGCACAAATTTATCGGTGAACGATTTTTTATTTGTCGTTTCTGAAAACCATATATCAGGCTCGATATTAAAATCGGCATCTATGTTTCCGTTTTGAAGTTCTTTGAGAGCGGCGGTTTTATTGTTTATAACAACCCATTTGATCGTATCAAGATAAGGCTGGTCTTTTTTCCAGTATGGAAAAGCGCATTTCGATGCCCAGTAATCTTTATTTTTTTCGATTACGATCTGTTTGCCTTTTTCCCATCTTTTAAGGCGGTAGGCACCATTGCCGATAGGATGTTTATTAAATTCATGTCGATTAAAATA
>CAZFUR010000109.1:0-6642 GCA_964522245.1 uncultured bacterium
CCTTTTTTCACGGGTTTAGGCTCTGTTTTCGGCGACGGTTTCATCATTTCTTTAAAAACATCTATGTTCGTCTCGTTTTTACTATTTTTCACAATGACAAACTCTTCAAGATTAACAGCCACGTTCTCCAGATGAATTTTCCCCGCAAAAACAGGCAATAGTTTATAATCGATCAATAGCTGAGGCATCTTCAGCATAATTTTGTCTTCAAACGAATCAGGATTAGAGATAACAAGATCGTCAATCTCAAGTTTGGTACTTAACAAACCTATATCCAGATTACCTATTTCCAACGGCAACCCGGTAACCATTTTAAAACCCACCTGCGCCGAACTTTTTACAATCATGTTCCTGCTGATGAGCAAAACCGCTAATACAACAACCAATAAAAAAACGACCGTTCCTATCAATTTTTTCATTTTCAAATAACCCCTTCTTTTTCTTGATGACTGGTAAACGCCGTCCATACTATTCTAACCTAGAACATTTGTAAACTTTTTTCTATTATTTTTGCGCCTAAAGGCTTTGACAATCACCGTTTTTTTTAATACCATGACCTACCTAAATTCGACAGATAAAACCAAACCGAATGTTCTTTTATGAAACGAAGTCTTAGAATATTAAAACATTTTGGGTTATCCTCTTTCTTTAGGTTTTTTCAGGAAGAGTATATTCCTAATCCAAAAGAACACCTGTATATAGAAAATTCAAATATCTGTAATCTGAAATGCAGGTTTTGTCCGTACAGAAAAGTCAAGAACAAAAAACATGTCATGAGCGAAGATTTTTTTAGAAAAATCATCAATGACGCAACCGATTTCGGCTACGATACGTTTGGATTGACTCCCCTCACGGGAGAGGTGTTAACCGATAAAACGTTTGTGAAGAAATTATTGTTCATGGAAAACCATCCAAAGGTAAAAGAATACAGTTTCTGTACAAACTTTACACTTGCCGATAAAGATATAATAGATTTCCTCACAACGACAAAAAAACTGAACACACTATTTATAAGCATCTATGGACACAGCAAAGACACTTTCGTCAGTTTTTCAGGCTCGAAAGAGGAGTTTTTCAGGCAATTGCTAAAAAACCTAAAATACCTTTTAAAAAAATCTGGTGACAAAAAGTTTAAAATAGATCTTGGGATTAGAACAGAGGCAGATTTCGATCTAGAACAATGTTCAAACGAATTGTGCCAAACGATAAAGACAATGCGCGATAAGTATCATGCGATAATAAACATCAACAAGACTTTCAACAACTGGGGCGGGCATATAACGAACGACGACATAAAAGACCTAAATATAACTATAAACAAACCGTTATCCGTTTACAAAAAAGGACCGTGTTCACTGATCTTCTACAAAAACATTGTGCTAGCCGATGGCAGGATAAACGCCTGTGCCTGTCGTGACGTGGACGCGACAATGGTTATCGGTGATTTGAAGACACAATCTTTCGGAGAAATATACTCGCTTGATAACGATCTGTATATGGATTTAATCGGGAAACAACAAAAAAATATCTTTAATCCCGTTTGCGAATCGTGCGATTTTTATCGTAGTATTTTAAAGTACCATAGAGTATACAAAAATCACTCCAAAAGACCTATTACGTTTAAGAAATTTTTGCGGACACTCTCGACAGATCACTCAATTTTTTAAGAAATATCATTCCGAAACATTGGCAAAAAAGGTATATTTTGCTACGATGAGGTCTCTTACCTTAACATCTTAAACAAACTGACAACATCACCTACAGATTTCACACGGGATAGTTTACGTTTAGCTTTCTGGAAAAAGTTACCTCTTGGTATAAGGTGTTTGCGTAGAACAGATTTAACCTTCTCGATAGTCAAGACTCCCTCATAGAAAGGGATTGTGCTATTAGAACCATACAATCTAGATTTATCAAATTCCACGTATGTGTTCCACGAAAAATCTTCAGGCAGTTTGCCTTCGGCTTTAGCCATCGTTTCAAGGGACGTGCCGGGATATATGAGCGTCAACCCGTGAGGGTTTAGTATTTTAGGTGAATAAGAAGCCAATTCTTTCATAAGAGCGATTGTCATCAATATATCTTCTTCATGCTCTTCGGGCAGGCTAAACATGAAACAGTTTTTCACAACAAACCCCAAATCGGCAGAATCTTTAACCGCCCTTTTTATCTGATCGACAGTGATATTTTTTTTAATCGCCTTCAAAACCTTCGGGCTACCCGATTCTATACCATATGCTATGGCTACACACCCTGTTTGCTTCATGTACGAGAGCATATCTTTATCCACAGTATTGACTCTTGCTCTGGCATACCATTTTATATCTAGGTTTCGCTTATTGATCTCATCGCATATTCCATAGATATGATTTTTATTTAAAGTGAGTGTATCGTCCCAGAAATCGAATCCTTTAAATCCGTATTTTTTGTGAAGGAATTCGACCTCGTCGATAAAGTTCTCCGGTGACCGTCGCCTGTGGCTTCTTCTACCCCATGCAGTATTCGAGCAGAACACACAGCTATGAGGACATCCTCTTGAGCTCATTACACCGATAGCCGTTATATCATAAGTTCCTTCTAGAAGAGCGTTATATTTCTCAAGGTTGACCAGATGCCATGCCGGCATAGGCAAATCATCAAGTTTTTTTATAAACGGTCTTTCTTCCGTAAACACGATTTCGCCTTCATCGGTACGATAAGCGATTCCTTTAACATCATTCAGATCGCCTCCACCCTCTAATGTGTCTAAAAGATCTAGAAACGCATATTCGCCTTCCCAGATAGTAATAATGTCAAGCGAAGGAATAGACCTCAAGGCGTCTTCGGCGGTTATTGTAAAATGCACCCCCCCGGCAACAATCACAGTATTTGGGAGTATTTTTTTGACTTCATCGATCACTTTTATAACATTAAACCGATTATGACAGGTAGCCGTAACACCAAGTACATCGGGTGCTTCTTTGATGATCGTTTTTATAAGTTCATCAATAGACATCCCCTCTATGTGCGCATCGATAATTTTTACTTTGTGACCGCCCTTCTCGGCTAACGCCCCAACATAAGTCAACGCCAACGGAGGAAGGTATTCTTTTGATACAAACACCTCCGGCATAGTACACAACATCACATTCATTATTTCATATCCATTAAGGTTCCGATTGATTTTTTATCATATTAGAATAACCATCCGATAAAAGTCAAATCAATACGCTTGGTTTTTGCATGAATGACTACTCGTATTAATCTAATCTTCTTTCTTGTCCGATATATAAATCAATCTTTCAGAAAGGTATTTTATGGACAAGAAAAAGAGAATCCTTCTTGTAGACGACGAGAACGATATACTGGAAATTTTATCGCTCCGAATAAAAAGTTTCGGTAACTACGATGTAGATACGGCAAACGATGGTTTTGAGGCCGCTAAAAAAGTTATCGATACCGATTACGATCTAATTTTACTAGATATCATGATGCCCGGTATAGACGGGATAGAGGTTTGTCTTTCGCTAAAAGAGTCCCCTAAAACCGCTTCTATCCCTATAATAATCGTATCCGCCCTCAACAACGCAAAAATAATTCTGACCACAAAACAAGCCGGAGCCAACGACTATATCGTAAAACCGTTCACGCCTGAAATACTGAAAACCAAGATAGAGAAATATCTGCCCTGCGACCCAACCGACCACGAAGAAGAAATAGTAGATGCCATACCCATAGAAGACAACCCACCCCACGCCCCAACCCGATCCGAAACCCGCCGACAGATTCTTCAGAAAATAGATACCGTCTCCACTCTACCCACAATACCGGAAACGCTACTACATCTAAGTCAAAATATAGGTGATTTAGGTACAAATCTAGGACGGTTCGCCTGTGCTGATTTAGGTTTTTCCACAGACATCCTGCTTGTCGCAAACTCCTCGTTTTACTCACCGAAACAACCCGTAGTAAGTATACAGCAAGGGATCTCTTTAATAGGCACAAAAGTGATTATAGAAAACATTAAAAAACTTATTGAAAAGAAACAATTATTAGACCTCACCGCCCGAAAACATCTTTACCGTGGTTTTTTCTATTCGTCTCTGGCTCAAGCGTACAGCGCAAAATTCATAGCGGAAAACGAAGATTACTCCAACACAGACGAAATATACAGTTTAGTTTTTCTGAAAAACATCGGATCCTTCTTTCTGATGAACTACTTCCCCGAAGAATACGACAACCTTTTTGATACAATATCCCCCAAAAACCTCATAGAACAGGAAAAACAGGTACTCGGCATATCTTCTCTAGAAATATCCGATCGGATAGCCACCCGTTGGCGGTTACCCTCGACAGTACATCATTTTATAGAGTCCCATGTTCGCAATTCACCTGCCACAGACTCCATATCCAAAGCCTACGCGATATCTCTTATAGCAGATTTTTGCGCAAAAACGATCGGCTACACATATCAGACCGACACCACCCTTCCCGCTCCGCCTTCTTTTTTGGAACAGAAATACCCATCATTTTTTTCGTATTCAAGAAAACTAACCCATTTTGTAAAACAACAGATCAATATTGTTAGTAAAATATACAAATATCCTCAACCCGATCCGATCAAACCCGATTGCCCCACAAAAAAAATATTTCTAATCGGGCACAAAACCCGTATCCACGCGTACAGATTAATGCTGGAATCCCTCGATTTTGAAATTATACATAGAGATTGGGATAACCTAGTAGACAGCAAGAATCTGCTCTACGACTATATTATAGCCGACTCCACAACCGCAACCAAAGACGATCTATCCGTTCTGTTCCAAAGGAAACATCTTCCCAGAGGAATAGTTTTGGTAAACGATCAGAAAAAACTAAAACCTTTTCTTGAGAAACACCCAACTTTTTCCATCATAAAAAAACCCGCGCCATACGATATAATCATAGAGAATCTCAACAGATAAAATTATTCTTCCACCTTCCATACATACAGAAAATTATGTTTTAATCCGAATATCGGTTTTGTGACGGTCGGTAATCTATCGTTGACGCTTTCCAGCCGTGAGATTGGGATTTCCACTTTGATATACGGTTTCGCTTTTATATTATCGAACGAATGTTTCTCGTTTCTGTAATCGAGCAAATAAACAGTTTCTCCCGCCTTCAACATTTCGGTTAAAATTCTTTCAAATTTGAAAGAATCCGATCTTAAAGAATCACGTTTCGCCACAGGTATAAACATTTTGTGATTCAGGAAATCGCAAAAATATAATGGTGTTCCGTACAAACCGATTTTATGATCGAACATAAAAATTATTGAGTTCGGTTTTATATATCTTCGCAAACTTTTCAGCCCATCGATAACACCTTCGCTTTCTTTAAAATTCACCGATGGTACAAGAATATAAATCAGCCACATTATTTGAACCGATAACACCCCCGCACCAAGATACCTCATAAACCGTCTACCCCGCTTTTTCAGACAAAAATGAATCAGATATCCTATCCCCACAACCATTATCGGCAAAGCCACCGCCGAGAATCTTCTGATTGCCCAAAAATGGTCACGCATTATTCTCGGCTCGGGGAAATACACAAAAAACCATGTCAACAAAGATACCTGTAAAAACAGAAGTACCGCTATTTTCTCAAAAGATCCAAGTTTTTCCTTTACCGCCATCAATACAAATCCACCTAATCCCGCAACCACTCCCACAGGCGAAAGATACCATACAAACCAGTCGGCAGGTTTATTGACAAACCTAAAATAAGCAAAGATATAAAATAAAACCGCCAATACCGAATTAAAAACGAGAAAAAACCTGATTTTCTCCAACGTTCTGGCTCGATTTCTCCACAACAGATAGACGACCCCCGACAAAACCACCGTCATGATGAGAATCGGGATTCCGTTAGCAATCACCTTACTCAAGAATCTATCCACATAATATACCTTCGTACAGGTATACGCGTATACCTGGGATAAAATAAACAACATAAAACTCGTTACAACAAACCAACCCGCAGATTTTATTTTTTCAGGATTTAACAAAACCCAAACCCCAAGCACAACCAGCCACGGCAAGAAAAGCACACTATCGATTCTGGCGAAAAAAACCAATCCGAAAACACCCCCCGCCAACATATACAATCCCAAACAGCGTTTCGCCTTTAAAAAAATCCAAACAGCGCAAAAACAGCACAATTCAACCATTATTTCCGAGTTTAGACTACGGGAATACCAAACTTGGCTGGCAGTCAACATCAATATTCCCGTCACAATTAACCCTAGCTTTTCGTCCACAAAATTTTTTAAGAAAAAAAAGACCGCCAATATCGATAACAATCCAATAACAGGCGTAGCAAAAAGGGCAACCTTCAAACCGCCCAATTTATAAAATAACGCTATAACAGAACTGTACAGATGATAAAACTGTGCAACAATGATTCCCTTTTCGTAATCGTTGATGTAGAATCCCGGTAAAAACATTCTTGCTTCGTAATCGTACATAAAATTATGAAAATACAGGAACTTGTCTATTTTGTTAAACGAGTCATCTTTGATAAAAAGCGATCCCGTCCGAGCCATATTCACCCCCGTATTAAAGTATACCCCCGGGTCGCGACCGCCTATTATATTAGATACAGGACGGAAAAACAAAA
>CAZFUR010000110.1:0-2549 GCA_964522245.1 uncultured bacterium
AAGGCTCGGGTTGGCAAGGCTCGGGTTGGCAAGGCTCGGGTTGGCAAGGCTCGGGACGCTAAAAATAATCAGCTCAATTAAAAATAACAGCTCAAAACAAATCAAGGGCAAACCTATTTTGATCGTTCTTGGTATATTTCTAATCGTGACCACAACACCTCTTTTGGCAAAAGATTCCGATAACGACGGTATCAGCGATACATCAGAAATCAACCTGTACGGAACCGATCCGAATAACCCCGATACCGATTTTGATACGCTCACCGACGGAGAAGAAATCTTACTGTTCTGCACAGACCCGCTAGATAACGATACCGATTCCGATAACCTCACCGATGACAGAGAAATCTCATCCGTAGGAACCGACCCAAATAACCCCGATACCGACTCCGATACACTCACCGACGGCAAAGAAGTAGATATATATCTGACCGATCCGTTATCTTCCGATTTTAAAATCAGTCGCCTATCTCTAGAAAAAAAGCTGTTTCCGTCCATCCAAATAGAATGGAAAAGCGTCCCCGATTGGAAATACAAAATCTCCGTCGTATCAGACGGAGTTGAACATATTTTAGCAACTCGTTTTCTGTCCCAAGGCGAAAAAACATTGTACTACGATAGACAATTCAGCCCAACCAATTCCAGAATCTACAAAATCACCCTGCTCGACCCGATAGAATCAAACTGTCTTCATTTCTGGGATTTCGATAACGATGCCAAAGACCAAATAAACCAAGCCGACGGAACCGAACACGGCGAGGTAATATATACCCCCGGCCTGAACAATAAACATTGCGCTACTTTTATTAACCAGAACGACTCATACATCAAAGCCCAAGGAGTTCAATCGGAAAAGTTCAGGTCGGGGTATACCATAACCACGTGGCTAAATACCGACTGCACAGGCGGGGATTATCATCAACGAGGGGTTTTTGCTAGCTTACCGATCAACGCAGACAGTATGGGAATCTATTTTGAACCTTGGGAAACAGAAGCCCTCAGCGTAGGACCACCATCCCTAAACGGGATAAATACCGATTTTAATCATAGAAAAACAATAAGAATCGGTCAATATATCACAGCCGGTCAATGGGCTCATTACGCCGAAACATACAGTTATAAAACCAATATGTTCAAAGTGTACATAAACGGGAAAAATATCTATTCTATGGATTGCCGACCTTTTGAGTCTTCGTTTTTCGCGCAAAGTTTAGGTATTGCCATTCAGGGAATATGTTCAGACGGGAACTACATCTATGTCGGCGATTCAGGCAGACTGGGCAAATACGATCTGAATGGCAATAACCTGATATTTGTCAAACTGTCGAACCTCGGTCACAACGGCGATCATTGCGTGGTAGGAGATTATCTGTACATACCGTATGTGAAGATATGGGGCGACCCCGATACCGATTGCGGAATAGCAAGATACAACAAATCCGATCTGACTATCGATACAAGTTTCGGCTCAAACGGTGTACTGAATATGAACTTGATAACACCCGACAAAGACCTGTCCGCCATCTGTTTTGACGGTGAATATTTTTATGTCTCAGGGTACACAAACAAAATACATAAGTTTGATTTTAATTTTAATTATATAAAAACAATTTCTCTTGACCTAGTCGCGTCAGTAAGCGGCACAGGAGAATGGCACAGAGGTATGTTCGATTCCGGCATCTGCGACGGTATAACCTACGATCCCGTATTGAAAAGATTTCACCTTACCTATCACGGCAACCTCGCATTCAGCATCAACGACCGATGGGAACATGACAGTATTGTTTATTACAAACCTCTGGGGTCAGGGTTTAAAGTAGCATGTCAAGGTATCGATTGGGTATCCACATCATACGACGGCAGAGAAACGTTCTGGATCGCTGACAGAAATTGGCTACCACACCCGAACAGCAATGCGTTCCGTAAAATAACACGTCTGCCCGCATCTGACGAGTACTCTATCGGATCCGATATGAACGGTATAATTATCGGAGCAGGTGCCGAGTCGACCGCATCCGACAAGAGATGTTTTCACGGTAAAGTTCAAGATTTCAAAATTTACGAAGTTCCGTTATCCGAAGGGGCAATCAGAAGCGAAATGTGAATTTTGTAAACCTTTTTTTTCTGAATTACAATCTTTTATGTCGTATACATACGGTCAACAACGGTCCCGCAAGGGGTTGACAACGGTCCCGCAAGGGGTTGACAAGAAGGATTATGTTATAGATATACTTTTGCAGAGTTAATATTCGATACTAAGAACCTTTTGAAAGAGATTTTATCATGTCCGTGAGAGATTTCATTTTACAAAATATCCCTAAATATCCTACCGATATTGTTCAAAATACTGTTGCGAACTGTGGAGTGTCCCGTGAAACCGTTTATAAACATTTACGGAAACGTAAATGATGTCGAGTTTATGACCAAAAGAACTGATTCCTTATCACGCAAACGCCACAACATAAGGTTTTCATTCGATCTATAATCTATCAAAGAGAAATGGTTTGCGCCGAAAAATGTCATTCGATCTGTAACCTATCAAAGAGAAA
>CAZFUR010000110.1:2649-6628 GCA_964522245.1 uncultured bacterium
GAGAAATGGTTTGCGCCGAAAAATGTCATTCGATCTGTAACCTATCAAAGAGAAAAGGGAGGGAAATATGTCAAAAGAAAAATCACTTGCACAACAGTTCAAGGACCTGATTCAGTCCACCGATCAACCTGAAACCGGAATCAAAGATGAGCTCACCAAACTTTTACCCGAAGCGATAGATGTCATGCGAGACCTGCTCAGATCAGATTCCGCCAGTATCGATCAGAAGTTCAAAGCGTCGAAAATGGTTATAGATTTATCCGATCTATCAGACCGCACACATTCTGCTCGTGCACCGCTAGACGATTTTCTGGATCAACTTTCCACGCAAGAGATAATCGATCTTAAAAGAACGGCGGACAAGATTTTAGCCGACTGGGAAAAAGCCGATACGGCAGAGAATGGAGCCAACAACAGATGAACGGATTTATTTTGTTGGCACGCAATGTATTAAACGATGAGTTATGGTTAAAAAAACCGGCATGGTGGTTAAAAGCGTGGATATATATCCTGTTCAAGGTCAACTACACCGACACACGAGTTCTGAAACGAGGTCAAGGATTATTCACCCGAACACAGATCTATACCGACTGCAACCTATCGGCGGTAAAAGGATACTCGGGCAAATCGTTGAAAGTCAGTGCCGTGTACAAATTTATTCAGTGGGCAAGGTCGAACAATCTAATCCGTACGGAGAAAAAACGGTTCAAAACGATTATAACCGTGGTGAACTACGATTTTTATCAAGAGATCGCCAACTACAAACAGTCTGTTCTATCCGCCCCCGAATCGATCAGGCTCAAGGCACAACAGGTTTTAGACAGTTTGCCTGCCGTTCCCACACGGCGACGGATCAAATCCGTCTCTAAAAAAGCTGTAACATCGTCCGACAAAAACGGTTACAAATCCAAATGCACCCCCTCAGATACAGCCAAAGTCTCGTCAAAATCGCAACAGATGCCACCTGACGAAGCGCCTATAAAAAAGAAAGAACTCAAGAAATTATACAAAGAGTATGTGTTTTTGCTAGATGATGAATACGACCGCTTAATATCGCAATTCGGTAAACCTGTGGCAGACAGACTGATAGACGACCTGAATAATTATATCGGTTCAAAAGGAGTATCATACAAGAACCATTATTATACACTACTGAACTGGGCAAAACGCAACAAGCTAGATCAGATCAGCGATCGAACCCCGCCACCCGCTCAAAACCGCCTATCCGATCAGGTATCCAAGATCACCGATGCCGATCAGCTAACCACACTGCTTGAACATACTCATCCCCACGATTACCCTATCATAAAAACCCATATTCTGAAACTGCACGGCAAAAAGATCTGGGACGACGCTCAATCCAACCTAAAACGGATCAGCCAAGAGTTTTCTTGCAAAGTGGACGAGTTCCTAAAAAAAATCTGACAACGTATCGGTTTTGTTTCGGGGAAAACAAGATTTTTGGTTTTTTTGAGGTTTTTTTATAAAAACCATACCGCTAGTCGCTGACAGTTATAATCGTCACGAATTAACCCCGTCTAGCGCCCGACACAAATCGGTTTATTCCCAAAAACAGAAATCAAGCACAAATTAGATAGATTTAAGGTAAAAAAGCTGTTTCAGATCTAAAATTATAGCAGTAAGATATTGATCTTAAACATGATACGACGTATCTTTACTATAAAGGTATCTTTATTATAGACTTTATAGTCGTGATTAAGTCATCAAAAGGCAAAATCCCCAAAATAGCTCAAAACGGTACGATCTATCCGCAATCCACCGTTTTTATTAAGAAAAAAATCGCTACGATACAACTTTTCGGTTACAAATTTTCCGTAAACATAATATTATACTATTCATGGAGAGAGCGAACCTATCTTTATGCATGATTACCAAAAATGAGCAAGATACAATCGCCGATGCTATCGGGTCTGTGCGAGGCGTGGTCTCTCAGATAATCGTTGCCGATACAGGCAGTACCGATAAGACTGTTGATATCGCCCGCACTCTGGGAGCGCAGGTATTCAGTCACGAATGGAGAGACGATTTCAGTAGTGCGAGAAATTTTTCTATAGCACAGGCTACATCGGATTGGATTATGTTCATAGATGCCGATGAGGTTATCAGCCCTGTCGATACCGCTAAAATCCCTCATTTGTGCGAGAATTATAATTTGACAGGTTATATTTTCTCTCAACGCAACTATACCGACGATCATAAACGCCAAAACTTTGTCTACTGCGAAAACAGGTATCCGACTTACGAAAAAGCGGTCGGTTACGTGCCTGTCAATCGGATTGCCCTGTTCCGCAATTTCATAGGAATCAGGTTTGACGGAATCGTGCACGAAACCGTATCGGATTCGATAAAGAAGATCAACGGTGTAGTCGGTCAGACAGATATAGTGATTCATCATTACGGACATATTCAACCGAAACGAGCGGAAAAAATAAGTTATTACCTTAAATTAGGCATGAAAGAAATAGAGAAAAATCCCGATTCGCCTAAACCGTATTACGATGTGGGAATCATTCTGATGAACGACGGCGACCTGATCGAAGCGGAAAAACATTTCAAAAAAACTATCGAAATCGATAAGAATTACCAAAATGTCTATTATACAATGGCTATTTTATATATGAGATGGCTCAAGTTCGATGAGGCACTGAGATATCTTGATCTTGCGGATAAAGAAGATCGGTTACCCGCTCAAAACCTACTGACGAGAGGGGTAATCTACGACTGCGTAAGAAATTTCATTGAGGCGGAAAAAACGTTCAAGCTCGGAGCGGAGATATATTCTGACAACTTATCTTTCTCGGAAAATCTGGGGTTTATTTATCTAAAAACGTCTCGCCCCAAAGAAGCTCATAAAATATTCGACCGCCTCACAAACCTATGCCCCACAAAAAGCTCGTTCGTTCTGGGGAAAATTCAGGCGGATTATATGATGGGTAAACCGAATAACACCATAAAAACCCTCGAATCATGGGATAAGGTTGGAGTTTATGATAAAAATATCGCCCTTTGGGGACTGAAAATCTTTGCCGGTCTGAAACTGTTTGATCAGCTGAAAATCCGACTCGACCTGATAGAAAAAGTAGACGGAGCATGTGCGGAAACATCTTTTTACAGAGGCGTTTACCATCAGGGGATCGGCGATGCGATCCGTGCCATATCGTTCTACAAAGAAGCCGTTAAAAAAAATCCTTGTATTGCCGATCAGGTGCGGGAAAAGATCAATCTGATCGGAGCTTCTCTGTGAAGGGTGTCGGTGCCGATCGGCGAGAGATTTTGTCAAACTATATATAAACTAACCACTTATTTATGCCGATAATATATCTAGTTAACATATTGGTGTGGAGCATGTTATAATTTAAAAAGCATTAACGGGCATGGGATGGGCTTTGAGGGAAGGTTTAAGGGGATAATTTATCTTTCGGATTCTTGACATATCTCGGTATCTGTGTTATACATAACGTAGCGGTAAAAAAAATGAGCTATTTTGTTTTATTTTCATGTTTTGTGTGTTATATTATAGATAGTGATTGAAAAGATATTTTAGATAAAATTCCGATAGGAGGCAAAGTTATGAGTTTGGGTCTTAAGAGAAGTTGTTTTTTGTTTGTTTTCATGGTTATGATAAGTGCTGTGGGGTTTGTATCGGCAGGCGAAGTATCGACTAAGGTTGTCGGTTTCGTCAAGGCTCCGATGAGCGAAGGTTTTTGTTATTATTCAGTGCCTTTTAAAAAGATAGGGAGCGATGATACGACCATATACCTAAACAAAGATGACGATAACGACGGTAATCCTGATAATGACGGTTTTTTCTCTCAGGAGAATTTTCAAGTCGGCGATACAATCAGGAAATTCAACGCCGCAACAGGTAGTTTTGGTGCACCGTCATTTTTTAGAAATCAGGGCGGAGTACTCGGTTGGTATATACAACATCCATTATTTGGTTGGCTTATATCACAAG
>CAZFUR010000111.1:0-6582 GCA_964522245.1 uncultured bacterium
GTTTACGAAAAAAGAGGTGATATTTATTTTGCTGATAAAGATTATAAAAAATCTAGGTCAGTTGTCTTCCAAGGAATTGAGCGTTATATCTTTAGACCGTAGTTTGTTGATGAATGAAGATATCTTGAAAGTTGAGATGCTTCGCCAGATACTGAAACACCGTTTTTCTTTGTCGGATTCACTTAACGATAAGGTTTTACTTGAGTCACTGATTCTCGATTATATAGACGCAAACTATGACGCGTCCGCAAAAGAGGGTTTAGTAAAATTTCTTATATCCAGTAATCAAATACCTATTCCTCAAGCAGGTGGGTTTTTAGATCTTTTGAAAACTAAGTTCAATGACCAAAATGATCGTACAAAAGCTGTTATAAACTATTTGAAAGAAGCAGGGCAGATCGAGGATTCTCAGATTGATGCTTTAGTTGACCTGATTGTATTGAGACTTAATGATTTGAAAAAGATTGGCGGATTGGATGTCAATATTCAAGACGGCAAATTATTTATCGGGAGCGAGTCTTTACCGATAGTTCTAAAAGGTGTGGAAGGTTTGAAATCATCAGATATTTCTTATACCAGTTATTCAACTGTTGATAATTATGTGCGTGTTCTTACAAAAGATAATCGGTTATATTTATTCGACGCCTCTACCGGTCAGCTTATTATAAATTCACAATTTGAAATTGAGGAAAAGGGTGTGTCCCTAGATCTCCTTATTGATCGGCATATACAAAGTATTATCAATCAGAAAATTACGGAGGGAAAAATTGTAAACAACAGTTTGATTATTAAATCATTTCCTTCTTCCGTAACGCTTTCTGGATCGGATAATAAAATTTTTGAGCCTATAATTCAGAAACTGCGCTCAGGTAATATGAGGATAATTGTGGTCGATACGATACCGGGTCGTTTAAATGATGGGAATTCTCATATTTCTGTTCATAAGAATAAAGAGACAGGCAAAGAAACTATATTTATGTCTCAAGTTGCTTGGGATAGAATAGATATCGCCAATATTGATATGTCGGATCCTAACGCTATGGCGTTTGTAGCGTCTATAATTAAGGCGTCATTTATTTTAGACGGCAAAGATCTGCGCCTGTTGGATAATTTAGACGGTTGGAATACATTTGAGAATAACTATAAATCGTTGTTTCAAGGACAATTGTTTGTGGAAAATCAGATATACGATTATTTTAATCAGGAATTCGCTAAAGCTAGTAAAGAGGCGAAAAGGCTTCGGTCTGAACGAGAAAAGTTGGCTGTCGCTCTGATTGAAAAGAAAAGAGAAATAGAAAGACAGATGGCGGATAGGTACGAAGAGATACCGTCTATTACACTGAATATAAACGGTAAAAAAATAGTTTTTGAGCAGTGGCAGTTGGATGAGTTGGGTGATCGTGATTTTATATACTTGTCGTCAGGCGCGGGTGGCATTGCCGATGTGATAGATTTTTCGACTCTTGATGAGAGAAATTATGACGGTATAACAATTAAAAAAGTGGATGGGCGTATTGTTTTCTCATATAAAGATGAGCTCGGTACGCATACCGTGAATTTGTTACGTGACGTTAGGGGCAATTTTGAAGGATATTCCTTCTCAACACTTGATACGCAAGGCAATTCGACGACGTCTGTTTTTGATAGAGACGGAACCAGAATTCATGAGTTTAAACTGGAATTGCCTGATCAGATTAGTCCTGTCCAACCTGAATTGTCGTCCTTATCGGAAATACGCTCGGAAATCAGGCGTATCGAAGCTTTAGAAAACCAAACTGACAAAGCCCATGCGTTAAAAATACAGTTTATAAACAGCATACTCGCGAAATCTAATTTTTATCTAGATCAGACTAACCCAGATGTCACAGTCGAAAAAATAGACAGAATATTTCAGACACTCTCGTCACAGACAGATCTTTCCGACCAGAAATTATTAAATCTATTGAGAGAAGAATTGAGAAAACCCGAAAACGCCCTGCTAAAAGATGATGTTATCAGGGATAGAGCAATAGATAAGATTGTTATAGATTTTGCGGAACGTCGGATTGCTGATGACGGTAAAACTGTTGCTGAGGAATTTAGATTAGATGGATCCAAACTTTCAGAGAAAAAAGATATCGCTTATTATAATGTCTCGGAAAATAATAGGCTTATTATTTATGATAAACAGGGTAGGCGTTTTGAATATGCTCTAAAAGATATTATTGTCGATGGGAAGGTCACCAAATCTGCGGGAGAGTTGATCCGTGTCACTAACATGCTCGATTTATCTGTTCAGAAAGAATTGGGTATAGAGCTTGGTGTGTCGGTGGAGAAACAAAAAGAACGTGATAATCGTATAAAAGAAATGGTTCTTGGAATAGAAAAAAATCTGGACAGACTGCGTCGCTTGGAGGCAAAATTCCTCGTTGCTCAACAGAGAAAAGATGACGTTGTTTCACAGGGATATTTGGTGAAGATTCTTTTGCTTCGTGAAAAAATAGCACAAATGAATATCGAAAAACTAAAAGCGCAACGTGGTTTTATAGAAAAACAAAGAGTGGCTTCAATATCCAAGGCGGATGAGGCTGCTATAAAAGATTCTCCGGACGATGTTTCAATTTATCTTGCCATCCAAAGAGCTGCCGATGCGCATATGCAATCAATAGATGACAAAATGGACGCTATTGATAACAGAATAAAACAAATCAAAGAAGAGTTTGAAAAAGAAAATAGGCTTCTTGAAAATTATGAAGGCGCTGATGTTGTAAGCCGTTCTGATAAAACTGTTCCCATCAATGTAGCTATTGACAAGTATCTAAACGATAACAATATGGCGGATATAATAAAATCACTGACCGGAGACAGTCAGACTTTTATCCTTAAGGTTGACGGTAAAGACGTCAAATTGAGTGTTACGGTGTTAAGAGATATATTGTTGCAGAAAAAGAATTACAAAAAATTGCTTGATTTTGTAACGCAACTTTCTGCGACAGGTAAATCGGAATCGGCGAAAAAAGACTTTAAAGAGTTATTGGTGAAAGTTTTGATGTTGACTTTTGATAGACCTGGTGTAGCGTCTTTGGGGGCGGAGTATGAAAAAGCTATTTTATCAGCTGTCAAGGCTAGAGCAAAGGATGCGGGGTTAACAGATTTCTCCGAGTCTGATATAGAAAAAGTAGCGGAGGATCTCATAAAAAGACAAAAATATATAGTCAGTGTAAGAGGAATAGAGCGCTCTACGATAAAACAGAAGAAAATTGCAATCAAAAACAAAAAACGAATCCAAACAGTAATCTATAACGAGATAGATTCCATCCTTGATTCCGAAGATTTAGATCTGATCAATTTTGCTAAAATAGATGATGCCAAACTTAAAAATAAGAAAGAAATGATAACAGATATAATAGGTTTTGAGAATATTCAAAACGAGACTTTGAAAAATAGAAGAATAGCAGAACTTGAAAAATTGTCTTTAAAACAGTTGCAAGACCTTTTCTTGACATATCGCAATAATGATATGTTGGAGAAAATTCTCAGTATGCAGGATGTGGATTTTGAGGGTAAGATAGGTCAAAATAAAGAAGCTCTGCTAAAGAGAATAGCCGAGATAGAGGGGTTGAGCGCAGATGATTTAGCTAAATTGTCTGATGTTGAACTGAACACAAGGTTATTGACGTTGGTTTATCTGGATGCTAATTCTGCGGGGTCATCCCATTTTAACGATACTTATTCCCAGATGGTGAATGATAAACGGTTGGGTGTGGATTTTATAAGGAAGGCTACTCTTGTTGAAGAAGATCTTAAATTACTTGTCGATAAACTTCTCGCTGTAAAAATAAAAGAGATGGAGGGACAAAGAAGAGATCGTAAAGAAGATAGGATAGCGTTGACACAAAGCGAAATTGATATTCAAAGAAATCGTATAGCGACATCTTTTAAAGTTAGAGACGCTCGTGCTAAATTGTTGTCGATGGAATTTGTTGAGTTACAGAATCTAATGAAGGAGGATTTTATACGTTCCGGGCAATACGATAAAGAGATCAAAAGTAAGCTTGAATCCATAGGGAAGGATTTGCAGAAAATTTCCGCTGATTTTGATTTTATAAATGAAGAAATTCCCGCTGAAATTATCGAAAAAGCTTCTGCGGCTGTTACGTTGTCTATGTTGGTTGATAAAGGTTTTTATTTTCATGATGTTCAGTTGTATGGAGGAGCATTGTTAGCCAATGGTGGAATCTTGAATGCGGGTACCGGAGAAGGTAAAACTTTTGCGTCTTCTTTGACTTTGTACATACATGCTTTATCCGGTGAGGCGGCGGTACAGTTTCTGACTCAGGAATCTTTCGCTAGGAGTGATATGAAGAAAATTCAGAATATCCTATCGTCGTTGGGGGTAGATGTTGAGGTCGTCGGTAAAGATACAGACAGAGACAAACTCAAAAAACTGTTTAGACGTAAAAAAGATCTCAAAGGTACTGAAGCACCAAGAGTTGTTTATATGCCATTCTCGGATTTTGCTTTCTTGAAACTTGAAGATGTGTATTATGGCGATGACCAAAAAGTTTTACCGCAGAAAATAGCATATGCAAACTTTGATGAGATTGATGCGTTGATCTTTGAGGGCTCTTTGATGGATTTTATTAATGCTGAAACAGGTAGCAAACTGAAAACTCATGAAGAACAGGTTTATAGAATAGCATGGGAATTTGCCCGATCGGTACGTGGAGAAGGCGCGGAACTGAAGAAAGAAAAAGATACTGATCCGAATTATTCTTTCTTTCGCAATATAAGAGATAAATTTGGGGTTGGAAAGGAAAGCTATGGCAGACTGTTTACAAAAATTGAGGGAAGTAACGGTAACTCCATAGAGATGTCTGCGGAGTTTATAAACGAAATTAGAAAGTTTTATAATACGGAAATGGCCGGGAAGTTTAAAATCTATAAAGCTAAATTCGGTGACTTTAAAATCCCGACTATCGATGAATTTGTCAATATAGTAAAACTCACCATAGAACAAGATTGGTTTCATAAACAAGACAAAAATTGGACAATAAAAGCAAAAACAAATGCTAAAGGCGATGTCATAAAAAACGAAGACGGCGTTGTCATGGATATCAAACTGATCAATGCGCAAGGCGATCATACCAATCAACGCCAGAGCAATCACAGACACACAATCATGGAAGTTTGGGCTAAATATTATTTGGGCGAGAACATAGAAGTGTTCTCGGATAGCCGAACAACAGGTAAAATAGGTGGTGCCGATGTAATAAAATCGATAGAAAAGTTTAGCGGGTTTAGTGGGTCAATCGCGACGGATGTCGCTAGAGCAGAGGTGAAAGAACTTTTTGGTAAAGACGATATTTCAGAGTTACCCACGTTTATACAAAAAGTGATAGAAAGTCGTAATACCGCGTTTTTTATGAATGATAAACAACGCAACGATTATCTTGTCTCCCAGATAGAAAAAATTATGCAACAACGCAATGACGCTCCTATTTTGTCGGGTACAAAAACATATGAAGAAGCAAAAATTTTATACGCGATCTTGATGGACCGTATGGAAGTGATGGTTGACGATCGGCTCAAAAATATAGAGTCTATTTTTAAGGGCGAAGAAGTTGAAAAACTACAGGAAATAAAACAGAAAATAGCTCAATTCAGAGAAGCAAAGGCTGTCAGAAGCGAGGGCGATGACGATTCAGTTAGGACTAAAGTCGAGCTTGCTCAGGATATCATTCAGATGGTTAGTGTGACCTTGAACGATCTGTATAGGAATGATCTTAAAGCATTCGTGAATAAAAATAATATTAATCACGATACCAAAGTGGCAATAAACAAATATCTTGATCAGATAGAAGATTCAATGGCTAAAATAAACCGAACTTATAGCGATTGGTTGATAGCGCAGGTCAATAAAGATCACAAAAAAGCGGAAAGATTACTCAAAGATATTGAGCGTCAAAGGTTGTCTATACTCGAAAAACAAGGCGATATTTTAAATCTAATACCTGACGAATTAAAAGAGACCTTTTCCAAACAGGTTGACCCTCAGTCCAATATGAAGAAAGATATAGATGACTTTTTGTATGAGGTAGATAGAATATCCAAAATATATACGTTCCATGGCGGTTCGTTTGCCACAGAGGAAGAGGAAGATTATTTTCTTACAATTGCGGCTAAAAGGGGAAGTATTACTTTTCTTGATCCTTATGGTGGTCGTGGTAAAGATTTTGCCTTGAAAATGTTTGATATGGGGCAGTTTAATGATGTGGTTAATACAGGCGAGATTCCCACAGCTTTGAAATCGTATTTCCAAAACGAAGATAATGCGGATGTTTTGGCGCAATTATCAGAACTTATTGCGGGTAAAGACGGTGATGTGGGGCAGATATCTAAAATGCTGAAAGAAGATATCGGTTACGGTATGTATCGTGCCTTGAGTATTTTGTCTAATAGGCTTCAGTCCGACAGAAACTCTATAACTAGAGAAGATAAGAAACAAGCGGTAGACACCTTCTTTAATATTATTCAAAAAGCGGTTGTCTCAGAAGTTAAAAACAAAATAAAACAGGAATCCTATCTTTCTCTATTTAAAGA
>CAZFUR010000112.1:0-6508 GCA_964522245.1 uncultured bacterium
GTTATGGCCTTAGGTGGTAAGGTTGATTCGGAACTGTTTAGTAAAGTCGCTAATAAAGTTGGCTCAGATTTATCAAAGGCACTCCTATCAGAGAAGACAGTAGACCAGAGCGTTTCTGATTTATCTGAACTTAAAGACAGTTTAGAGGTTCGTCTGGCGTCCCTTAAAGAAAAATATAATTATCCTAAGAGGATGAGAACTGTTGGTGATCAAGTTAATTTGAGTACGGTTTTGAGAGATGTCCATCTGATTGGCGGGGTAGACGGTTATTTCAGATTTCTCGTTCATAATGGAATAAAAGAGGTTTATATAGATAAGGCGGAGTTGGAAGACGAGAATGGAGAATTGAGCGATGATAGGATTTCCCGTATTGCTCGAGTTATTCAGGCTGCTAAGGCAAATAATATTAAGGTTAAAATCTTAATCCAAGGCGAGCCGGATTGGGCAAAAGGAAGATTTTTATGGTTCGGTATTAAAGATCGACCCGGAACAAAAAGTGTCAAAGAAGTTGCACGCAAAATGAAGTATTTTCAAAAATATCTTTTTGATAAAAATGTTTATATCGACGGATTTGCTTTAAAGATGGAGCCGTATCAAGAAAAGGACGGGTCGTACGATCTGAGTAACTACAGGTCGGCGAGGAGAGCTTTTGCTGAGGCAATAGAGGCCGAATCAAGAGATTTGGGTAAGATTTTAAGAAAAAGAATCGCTGAAGAACGAGATTTAGGTCATGAAATAGAAGCTCAAAAACTTACTGTCCTTTACGCAAAATTGTTTGAAGGTAAAACTCATTATGAGTTTGATGTTTTTGAGTCTGAAACAGTGGCAAATCTTATAGCCAAAGACCTAAAAGATAAATATTCTCTGTCGGGAGTAAAAGAAAAACGATCATCTCGCTACAGGGGGAAGAGTATTTTGGTTTCTCGAGAGACCGAACCCGGTGCGGTAGATAACGTAGAATCAAACGCCTTGTCAAAGTATTCTTCAGGGTATGGGGTATCCATAAATTGGCATGATTTTTATACTAAAGATCGTGAGGAAAAGTTACCGTTAATTCTTGAGCAGATTGTCTCAAACGCTAAATCTAAAGGACGTCCTTTAAACAGTATCTTTATCGATATGGGGTCTTCTTTGACTGTTGCTAGGAACTTGAATTCTCTAGGGGCTGTCCCGATGAAATCTCTCACTTTGTTGGTTTCTAAAGCGGATATCATGGAATCATATAATGATAGACTCAAGGGTTATATTGGTGGTTTGAGGGGACAAATTGAATTGCTTAAGAAAACTCTTGCGGCTGAGAGAGAATTTAAAAATAGCAGTGAAAATATTATTACAAAAGTTCTTAAAAACGGGGTTGTAATTTCTATTCCTACGGCAAACGTCAAACTAGAGGTTTTAGAAAAAAAATTAGCTTCTTTGGAGGCTAAAATAGATGCGGGCATCTCTAAAAAAGACGCGGATGCGATAGGTAAAGAAGTAAGGGCTCTTTATGTAGACGTGAGCAAAATGGTTAGACCTATAAGGTTATCGCTATTCAATCTTACTGTACAGCCCAAGGGACCGTATAACCCGAATGTGGATTTTGTAACTACTCTCCAAAAATTTAAGTTTCTTGGAGACGTTCACAACTTTAGTGATGTGATGGCTTTGACTTCTTTAAGCGATGAGGTTTTTTCAGGCAAACAAAGCTTAAATGTTAAATTAGGTTCTTTCTGGGAGGCTAAAAAGAATAAGAAAGAGTTAGAAAAACAAATTGCAGAGACAGAAAGATACAGGAAACGTCTATCTAAATTAGTCAATAATCAGACTGGTGACGCAAGAAGACTTTTAAATATTATTTCTCAGACAAATTATTATCGCAGAACTGTTTTGGAACCGGGTTTGCGGAGGGCTATTGCGGCTGGCGATCAGCAGCGTATAGAGTTTTATACGAAAAAAATAGAAGAGTCGATAGCATTTGTTGCGAATGGACATCGTCGTTATTCTGAAATAATGGACCATGTCCATTATTTGCAGTCCGAGTTCGATAAAACACTTGTTTGGGCAAAGTCACTGAAAAAGTCTTTTGCAGAAAAAGTGGGTATGGGGTTTGGTACTCCTGACGCACCCTCGTCGTTATCTTTGTCGTACACGACTCAAGACAAAAAGGCGTTACAGAGGTCTTTTTTGAAGGAGTTTTCTATTGCCGAAAAAGAAATGAAAAGATGGGAGGCGGCGGCGAGAGAATATGAAAAATATATGGCTCAAATTCAAAACTTGGATGACATTATGCAAAAAGATATATATGATGTCGATCTTTTATTGCGTGGTATTGATGTTGCCAGTGTCCCCGAAGCTGAAATAACAAAGCCTATTAAAGTGATGGTTAATGGTAAAGAAGTTATCATATCCGGTAATATTTTTAGCGCACTTAAAGATGTCTCAAAAATGTTGGATGATCAACAGGAAAGACTTAAAATTGTGAAGAATAAACGCAGAGGCTTGCAAGATGCCGAATCTATCTTACAACAACACGCAAAAAGAGTCGTAAAGCCGGATCCAAAAAATAACTTTATTACCGAAGACTTATCCGAAGATATCTCTGTGAGTTCACTTGAGTTTGCTCGTAAAAATAAAGAAAAAGCAAAAGCCTCAAATGCGCAGGCTATAAAGGGTCACAAGGCGGCGGTGGAATCTTATCAGAATGCTGTAGTGTGGCTAAATAAAGCTCAGGAGACGATTGCGAAAACGGATAAAAATATCCAGTATGAAGAGGCAGAAATAAAAAAATGGGAAGGCAGAATCGAAACGGCGTTTGTTGGAATGTTGACATCGCTGTCGGGTACGGATAAGGCGAGAGTTCGTTTATACAGAGGTCAGATAGGAGAAATAGGTGCTAAGATTAGGTTGACTAAAGCGGGTGAAAGCCTCACTAGTGCCTATTTTAGGATAGATTCAATTTTTCAAGGCGTATATAATATGTTTCAGAGACGGTCCAGTGAAGCGGAATTTGAATCCACAATGGGAGTTCATGATGCTGCCTTCTTACCAGAGTGGACTGCTGATGCGGTTTTTGGACCGGGCATGCCGTATAATTCCCCATCTAAATCCACTCTTCCTGCTGAAATTGCCGCATTGGCAAAAAATAATGTCAGAACTCCGATTTCAATATCTTTATACGGAGGATTGTTCAAATTGAGCATGAATCCACTAAATCCGGGAGACGTGGCTTTCTCAATGAATTTTGGATTTGCTCACAATATTAGTGATGCGAAAGCTAATCTATTAAAACAGAGAGCCAGATATATTTTAACTAAGTTATCCATATCCGCAAGTCAAGAAGAACTGGATGGTGCTTTAGATCATCTTGAGGCTTCCATAAAAAGTTATAACGAACATATCCAGATGAAAAAAGAACATGAAAAGTCTCGTCAAGAAGCGATGGATCAGCTTGATCGTGCCAAATATAATTTTAAAGTAGTACAGGTCTTTCTTGAAAATGCTAAAAATGAAGTTATTCTTTCTGAAGAGAATTTAAAACAAAAAGAACGGAATCTTCTTTCCGCCAATCAGGGTGAAAATAAAATTATTGCGGAATCGGAAGATATTATAACCGATAGAGAAAAACTTGGTTTGGCTGTTCCTCAGTCGGCACCAAAGGTGCGCTCTATTGAAGAGGGTGTTGATAATGTGATTGTCCCTGAAAAACTAAATATGGGAGAAGATTTTTATAGATCTAATAAGATAAATAGATTTCTTGCATGGGGTGTTTACGCTTTAGTCGCTTTTCTTTTGGGAGCTTTTTATAGAGCAGGTAAAAGAGAGAGAATAAGAAAAAGTTTACTGAGTAAGCTCACAGCCAGAATAGAGAAGATGGATGAAAATAAAGAAACTCGCACAGGATTCCTCTACTACATGGTGAAGGAACTGGAATACGCAGAGATGCAAGTTACTCAAATAGAACCTTTTACGGCACGACGTAATGTTAATTTAGCGTCTAATAAACAGCAGTTTAGCCGTCTGGGTGCCATCATGAAGGCATTCGGTATGGACTTTTTCTCAATAGTCGGTGAACCTCTTAAGGAGAAGACGAAGCTAGTAAAGAGAGAAAGAATTTCCATGTTCGATTTGTCTGAAAATGAAAAAGAGAGCTTGGAAGGTTTATCTTCATTCAAAAAGTTTCTTTATCGTGCCGGAAAGGTTTCTATGATGGTTCGATCAGGATACTATAATTTCATAAAACATCCATTAGTTAGGATAGTGCTTATTGTATCAGCTATTGGACTAGGGCTATTTGTAATGCCTTCCGTCGGTGTTCCGACATGGCTAGTGAAATCTGTAGCGATGATACCTACACTTTTTGGAGGAAGTCCGTTAATTAATCCGATTCTTCTTGCTGCTCCGAGTGTGACGTTGCCGGCGATTTTTTGGGTTCCGTTTTTGTTGGTCCTGCCAAGTTTAATTTATTTCGTTCCCGTCGCAAGTGCTGTTTTGGGCTTATTGGCTTTCTCTATGGGAATGTACGCCTTATTTACCGTCGGATGGGTATTGAAATCAATTCTTTGGTTTTCCGTTAGATTTTCTGTTCATCCTGTTGTTAGGCTTTTAGGTATGACTTTTAATGCGATAATGAAGCAGAAAGCTGTCGTTAAATCGTTGGAGTGGGCTTCTGGTATAATGAAGAAAAAACCTGTCGTTAAATCGTTGGAGTGGGTTTCTAGTATAACGAAAAAGAAAAAAACCGAAAAAGCCCCAGTTAAAAAAGAGAAAACTACAAAAAATTATCCGGGAGAAGACGCGAAAGCTAAGGCGATAAGAACTAAGTGGGAAGAGAAAACGTATGATTATTCAAAAGAATTTGCTGAAAATGCCGTAGAAAGTGCACGTAAATGGGCTGAAGAAAACGGATTACCGCCTCTTGAAAAAATGAAAAGAAAAGATGCGAAAGAAATAATAGATAGTTTTATTGTCGAGCAAACCTTGAAAAATTCTGAGTATGTATTGTCTCAGGACGAAGGAAGCGTTGATAACGTCTTGAAGGTTGATATACAAAGAGGTATTGATACGATAAAAGGTTCGCCCGGGGTGTATGCTTATTTGCCTGCTATGTATGTTCCGCTTTTGATTCCTAGAGAAAAACGGTTCTTTGATAAATGGGCTATGCTTACTTTACCCCAAGCCTATACTCAGACTGTACAGTATGCGGCGTCAATGGAGGCTCGTGTGTTGAGAGGTCAGGAATTGGGGACCAATGTAAAATATTCTTTCAGAGATTATCTCATTTCTAAGTCCGAGTTACATATGCCTGATTTTGTTTTGCAGGTGCAGGGACGTTGGTTAGTCGGTCATATTCATGTTGTCAGAAAAGAGCTTACCGGCGGTAGATTGGTTCTTGATGTGGATTTTGAACCTCTTGATCTCAAAAAGCTAAAAAATCCAGATGGGGAAAGATATACGAATGTTAAAGATTATATAGCTGATCTTACTGAACAGGGAAATCGGTTTTTTAAAGAAAATACTGATAATGAAATTATTCAACAAATGGCAAAAGGTCAGTTCGCTCTTAACTGTAGTGACAGGGATAATCTTGATGATGATACTAAGGCTTTTGTGGATAATTTTATCGCTATGACGGCGGCGTACTATAGAGCTTTCCCTGAAATGAAAAGCGCTTTTGGCGAGATAGGCGAAAATGTCACGTATCATGGTAAAATGGCTTATGAAGAACCTATGCTTGCCACAAATAAAATGCCGGATATTCAGGCGATAGGATCATATAAACCTACGAAAGGTTTGTTGTATTATAGGGGGCATTACCATGGATCTTATCTATATGTTGCGGGTGGTGTGGAAATTGATGGTAAAGATGGAGCCTTGTCTATTAAACCGGGTGGGCGGGTTGCTAAGTATGTATTGCATTTAGGTTCTCCGGGAACAAAATCTAGGAGTATGAATGCTTTGTTGTTATTAATGCAGGGCGCCGCATTTGTAAAAAGAGAAGTTTCTTTCGACTCTAATGGAAAATATAAACTCAATATACGTTTCCAAGATACCGACAAAGAGTTTCTACCGGAGGTTGACGAGTCTATTGAACAGAACAAAAAAGAAAAAGTAGAACGAGGCAAAAGCTTTAAGAAGTTTTACTGGAATATAACTCGCAATGATCAGTACGTTTATAAACATTACGATAATACTAGAGATGCTTATGTCTCTGTAAATTTAGGCAAAAAACTGGGGTTTGAACTGCATGAGGGTTTTAAAGGATTTTTAGCAAAATGGAAAGCTTTAACTTTTGGTGCTTTGGTTGGTGTTGTCCCCGTATCTTTGTTCGGTCTATTACAGGATCCTATCAATGCGGCTTTAGAGGCGTACTATGATCCTTGGATGGTCAGAAACGTTGCGGAAGCAAAAATAAAATATCGTAAGAATACCTACGAAAAGCTTAACAAAAAATTTGCGGGTAAAAACGATTTTCTTGCGGGAACAGAGTTGTCAGAAGGCGATGTTACATATAAATTTCCTGAAGCAG
>CAZFUR010000113.1:0-6490 GCA_964522245.1 uncultured bacterium
TATAGCGTTGAAATTCAACAATCTCTATGGCGAGATTTTCTCTATTCCCGAAGAGTATATCATGCAACAGTACGCTGTAGTTCCCGGTACGGATGGCAGAAAAATGAGTAAATCATATAACAATACCATTGAGCTTTTTTGCGATGATGAAACGTTACGAAAAAGGATTATGAGTGTTGTGACCGATTCTGCCGGATTGAAGGATAAAAAAGATCCTGATAAGTGTAATCTGTTTGCTTTGTACTCGTTGTTTGCGACTGAAGATGAGAAAAACGAGATGGCTGAGCATTATAAAAAAGGCGGGTTGGGGTATAAACTGGTCAAAGATGAGCTGTACGTTAAATTCAAAGACCATTTCTCTTTGTATCGTGAGAAAAGGGAAAGTTTTGACAGAAAATATGTAACGGAGGTGTTGTTTGAAGGGGCTGTGCGTGCCCAGTGTGTAGCCCAAGAAACGATAGAAAAGGTCAGGGATGCTGTCGGTATAAATCTAAAAAACTCTTAAATAAGGGGGTGTCCTTTGCAGTCGAGTAAAAGTATCAGAAAGCTGGTCGGTAGGAATATATGGTGGTTGAGAAAAAATAAAGCCATGGGGCAGAAAGACCTTATGTCTAAACTTAATATTCGCTCGCAACCGCAAATGTCGCAGATAGAAAACGGTGTGTACCGTGTAAACGAAGAGACGTTACAAAAAATAGCGGATATTTTTGATATACCTTTTCATTGTCTTTACTCACCCAACATAAAAGATTATGTGCAAAATCGATCCGCTGATGCCTTATCCTCATCGAAAAGTTTTTTCGGATCTGTTCCTAAAAAGGTTGTGCCTCAAACCGATGATAAAACTTTTTTCTCTCAGAATAATTTAAACACCGTCATTTTATTGCAACCTGAGTTCTCATCTTATCTGAACAAAAAAGACGAAAGATATCTATCGGCTCACCTGTCTTTTCTGTACGAGGGATTGGGGCGGTACGCTAGAATTATAGATATGTTTCCTCTTGAACAACGTGTCTTGTTAAAACTTTATTTTTTTAACGTGAAAGGTTTAAATATCAGCGGAGAAGAAATATCGTTTCTGTCTGACCAAACGGGCAAGGACCCAAAAATTATATGCAATAAACTGCTTTTTTTAGACAAAAAAACCAAAGCCCTTGATTTTGAAATTCTTACCGAAAAGTTGGTCTTTGATCTGGAATCGATACTATTGACTTTAAGATATCTTGATAACAGTATCTTGCTTGATGCGGATAGAAGAATTAAATTTTTCCAGAAAAGAAGAGACCATGTCATCAGACGATTAAAAACAATTATCAGATCGGTTGCTATGGATACAGATATAATAGCAGGGTTTCTGAAACTGGATAAATCTGAAACAAGTCATAGATTAAAAAGATTATTGATGAGTCTTGTCGGATATTACAAGAAAACTGTTATCTAAACGAAAAAAAGACCTATTTGGTTGACCACAAAGCAAATCACCCATGCCAATGCGAATGTGTAAGATATCGAGAAAACTGCCCAAAGATTTGAATGGGTTTGTTTTTTTATCGCTATAATTACAGGTATGCAGGGTACGGAAATCAAAATAAATATTATAAATAGATATGCGGTTAAAGGCGTGAAATCGGGATCTTTTTTTATGGATTCTTTGATGTCTTGGGTGAGATTTGTAGAAGAGAAACTGTAAAGTATAGGCAAAGTAGCGATAATAAGCTCTTTTGAGGGGATACCTGATAAAAGAAGTATCGAGATTTTTCTATTGAATCCGATCGGTTTCATTATGGGGGATAAAAATTCGGCAACTTTGCCGGCGTAACTGTCGTTTATATTCGGTTTAAAAACAACAAACTCATTTGCCTTTTTATTGGAGTGTCCCTTATAATCTGTTTGCGGAAAGAACAACGATGCCCATACCAGAACTGAAAACAAAACAACCAGTCCTACAACTTTTCTAATGTATAACCAACAGTATTCGAATGAATGTTTTAAGACCGATTTTATAGTCGGGATACGGTATAAAGGCAGTTCTATGATCGGTTCCGGTGATTTTTCGGGGAAGAGGTATTTTCTCATAAGTTTTGTTAAAATTATAGCAAGTATGATTCCTAAAAAATATATACAGAAAAGAATGTTCCCTGCTATCCGATATGGGAAGAACGCACCGATCAAAATTGCGTAGATGGGAAACTTTGCTCCGCAACTGATCAGTGGTAAGGTCAATATGGTTGTCAGCCTGTCGTACTTGTTGGGTATGGTTTTAGTTGAGGCTATTGCCGGTACAGTACATCCAAATCCCAGAATAACAGGTAGAAAAGATTTTCCGTGTAACCCGACTTTGTGCATCTGTTTATCCATCAGAAACATTATTCTAGATAGATATCCCGAATCTTGAAACACGGAAATCAGTAAAAATAAGATAAATGCGTACGGAAAAAATATCAATATCCCGCTAATCCCTGATAAAAGACCATCGACAATAAGAGATCTGAGTATCCCGTCTGATATATTGTGCGCAATCAGCTCTGTTAAATGGTTTGTTATTACCGATAGGAATGATGAGCATACGGAACCTGAGAAAAATACGAATTGAAACATCAGCCAGATCGATACGACAAAAAATATTGAACCTAAAATCGGGTTTAATAAAACCAAATCAATTTTGTCGGATATGATACGTCTTTGTTCAACGGTTTTTTTCAGCGATTCGGAACAAGCACCGCTTATGAATCCGTAACGTCTGTCGGCAATGATAGTTTTAGGGTCGTCATTGAAAATAGATGTCAGTTGTTTTTTAGACTTTTTGAGGGATTCTTTCAGTGTGTTATCCTGTGTGTCTGTGAAAATTTTTTGTTTTATGTCATCATCGTTCTCAAGCAATTTTAAGGCGATCCATCTTGCGGAGTAATCGGTTATTTGTGGCAGGTTTTTAATTAACTCACCGATTTTTTCTAGTTCATGCTCAATTTCATCACCGTAGTTTATAGGAGGATAAAAAACCTCTTTCGCAGTTGCAGTTTTTACGATATTTTCAAGTATTTTTACCTTGTCTGAATCTGTATGAAAAAAAGGAATATTCAGTAGATTGGATAAGTATTTTGTCTGTACAGGATACCCTTTTGCTTGAGCAAGATCTATTTTTGTCATTACTATCAGGATAGGTATTTGCAGTTCCATTAGTTGTATCGTAATGTATAGATTTCGTTCCAGATTAGATGCTTCTATTACATTTATAATAAGATGAGGGTGTGTGTTTGACAAAAAATCACGAACTATCCTTTCGGGTGTTGAGTCGTAAGACAGTTCGCAGATAGAAGGCAGGTTTATAAATTTTATCTTGTGCCCCTTGAAACAGGTATATCCGTTTATTTTTTTTGTGCTCGAATTAGTGTAACAGGTAGAGAACTGATTTTTTTCTACAAGATTATCAAAAATAGCGGTTTTTCCCGAGTCGGGGGGACCTATTAGTGCCACAGTGATATTTTTTTTAGAGGGTCTGTCGGGGGGAGGAGTTACCAAAACGCTGTCAGCCATGCGTCTGCCTATTGCAAGGCGACTGTTTTTTATAGAAATGAGAATCGGTCCGTCCTTTTCAAGAACAGTGATCTCCTCACCGGGTAGACACCCCATATCCGTGAGACGTTGCCTTAACTTTTTACCGCCGTTTATCTGTACAATTTTTACGGTGTGTCCCGTCGGAACACCACAAAGAGGGATTATCTGAATAGGCGTCTTATCAGGCATAAACTTTCTCAGGACAAAATTTAACAGACAATCGGATCCGCAAACCCGATTATCTGTATTTATTCTCTAGTCGTCTTCAGGTACGGCACCCAGTAGTTCATCAAAATGCTCTACAGTACTATTTTCTCTAGTGAGTATGAGATTTTTATTCATCTCTACTCTATGATACCCGTTCAGTATATATCTTTTAGCGACTATTTTTTTTCTATCATCAAGTTGTGCTTGTCCCAAAAGAAGATAACCGTTGTATATATCGATAGCCATATCGACAAGTTTTCTGGCATGAAGATCAATCACCTCAAACTTATTCAACGCTTTAAGATCCGCAACTGCTTGCTGAAGAGACTCACGTGATTTTCTCAGTTTCTCAAGCAGATTTTTTTCGGTTTTGCTGTAATCCAAAGCATCAAGATCCACAAGCCGTTTTTCACAGTTACCGCTTAAAATACCTCTTACGGCGGCGACTACCTGTAACTGAGAAGTCCCTTCGTAGATGGTTGTTATTCTAGCATCTCTAAAAAATCGCTCGACCGGATAATCTTTCATGTAACCGCTACCACCGAGTACCTGTATAGCGTCACTTGAAACCGTAACAGACAGTTCAGAACAATAATATTTAGAACATGGAGTCAAAAACGCCGCAAGACGATCAAGTTTCTTTGCCGCTCTCTTGAACTGAATCCGTTCGTCTTTAGAAATATTAGGGTTTTTCATCATTTTTGAGTACGCTTTTATGTTATCAACAATCTTTGCGGACTCGTAAGACAAGGCTCTAGCGGCTTCTATGTTTACCTGCATATCGGCTAACATATCTGCTACGGCAGGTAATTTATCAATCGTAACGTTGAACTGTTTTCTAGAAGCGGCGTATTTTCTAGCCTCAATATATGACGCTTGAGCGATACCCAAAGATTGAGCGGCGATACCCAAACGAGCACCATTCATAAGTGCCATTACATAGGTGACCAGACCACGTCTTCTTTCCCCGATAAGTATTGCGGGGGAATCATTAAATTGAAGTTCACAGGTGGGCGAAGCGTGTATACCCAGTTTGTCTTCTATACGACGGATTTTCATGGTTTCGTCACGTTCATATAAAAACATCGATAACCCCAACCCGCCTTTATCTTTTTCTTCCGATCTTGCCAAGACAAGGGAAATTGCTCCGCAACCGTTGGTGATAAACCGTTTAACACCGTTTAATACCCACTGTCCGTCAGGTCTTAAAGTGGCTTTAACCTCGACTTTTTGTAAATCACTGCCCGCATCAGGTTCTGTCAGAGCCATGGAACCGGTTACTTCACCGGAACAAAACCGAGGCAAAAATTGCTCTTTAATCTCTTCACAGGCAAACTCATTTATTGTTTCCGCTATGCCTTGAAGACCGAAAATATTCATAAGGCTCGCATCTGCTCTAGACTCTATCTCTATCGCCATGGTGTATAACAGAGTAGGAAAATTTAGACCGCCGTATTTACGAGGAATAGTGAACCCCATCAGATCCGCCTGAGACAAACGCTCAATACATTCCTGCATCGGTTTGGAATAGGTCACTTCACCGTTTTCGTACGTGTTGCCTTCTATATCCATCTCCTCGCTTCTGGGAGCGATGAAATTTGCACATATATCGCCTAATTCCTCAAGTACACGGTAATAACTATCCACGGCGTCATCGGCATCACAAGGAGCGAAATCAAACTTATCTTTATCTGTGAACCCTTGCTCCACAAACTCTGCGACAGGCTGAAAGTAGCCGTGTTTAAAATAAAATAACAGATCATTATTATCAGTAAAAAAGTTACCCATTTTTTATAAGACTCCTTTTTGTCGGTACGCTTTTATTAGTTTCGGAATGACATCGCCTATATCGCCAACTATACCGTAATGAGCAATTTGAAAAATCGGAGCGTTGGGATCTTTGTTTATAGCGATTATTTTACCCGATTCAGCCATTCCGGCGATATGTTGAATCGCACCCGATATCCCGCACGCTATGTACAGTTTAGGTCTGACTGTCGTACCGGTTTGCCCTACTTGATGATCATGATGAATATATCCGCTGTCAACCGCTGCACGCGATGCGGCGACTTCCGCTCCTAAAACATGCGCAAGCTCTTTTATTAAACTGAAATTTTCCTTACTGCCTACTCCTACTCCACCGGCAACTACAATATGCGCACCTTTGAGATTGACCGTTTTTTCTGTTATATTGACCTTTTTTGTCTTTACGACAAAAAGATCGTCCGTGAGTTTTGGCTTGAACTCAATAATCTTCGCATTCCCTGAAGCGTCTTTCGTCGGCATTTTCATGACGCCTTCACGAACAGTTGCCATCTGGGGTCTTGTCTTTGGGTTTATAATAGTTGCTACAATATTACCGCCAAAAGCGGGTCTTATCTGAAAAAGAAGATTTTTAAACTCTTCGCCCCTTGCTGTGTGATCGCCTATTTGAAGATCCGTACAGTCGGCTGTCAAACCAACTTTTAGAGTCGATGCTACTCTCGGTGCCAAATCCCTGCCTGTAACGGTTGCGCCAAACAGAAAAACTTGAGGTTTATACTCTTCTACCAGCCCTTGTAGAGTTTTTGTATACGCGAGAGTATGATATTCATTTAATTTTTTATCTTTCGCAATATATACCTTATCCACTCCGTAAGATGAAAGTTCGTCAATTGCTTTCTTTAGATCGTCGCCTAGGATCACCCCAGCCGACAAGCCACCCAGATCTTTAGCAAGATCTTTGGCT
>CAZFUR010000114.1:0-6487 GCA_964522245.1 uncultured bacterium
GATTTCTCAATCAAACTTTTCACACAAGACGACCTTGGCAACTCAGGCTACGCATTCAAAACCTTGTGGCTGACAAGCAAAACTTTCCAGAGAAAAAACAATCTTTTAGTTATCGACCAACACACTCAAGATATAGACCGAACTACAGCTTTGCAAAACACATTGTCCTGTCTTGGATATGGTTATGACATATGGAATCAGACATTACACGGTTATATAGACGAATCAATTTTTCATCTGTACAAATGTGTTATTTGGGATTCATTCAGTGCCTCTTACAACTCTTTCTCAAACGATACCTTAAACGCCCTGAAAGATTATCTAGACCAAGGCGGAAACCTTGTTCTGATGGGACAAAAAAATATACGTTACATATCCGATTCAGGCAGAAAACAAACACCGTTTTTACACGATTATATGGGCACAATTTTCATAAAAAATCCCGCTACTCAAAAAGAAATTAAGGGAGTCGAATCGGATATCATCGGAAGCGGTCTTGCCATATCTTTAAAGTACGGATATTCCGGAGAAGTTGATCCTATCGACGAGGCGGTATCAATATTGACACTGTCTCCGATGTACAAAAATTTATCCACCGGGTCAAGCGGTATACGGATAGAAAAGAACAACTACAAAGCGGTTATATTCGATTTTCCATGGGATTGTCTGAAAGATAAAAACCAAAAACAAACTCTAATCGCTAAAACACTCGACTGGATAACTATCGATAACCCTAAACTCAAAAATTTTGAGGTCAATCCTAAAACCGCCTCACCGTCCGTACCGATAACTTTGTCGGCAGAAATCGAATCCGCAAACGACATATCCTCAGCGACTATTCAGATTTTTGATAACGAGAACCAACTCCTCAATACAATCCGGCTATACGACGACGCAACACACGCCGACCCAACCGCTAACGACAATATCTATACAAACAAATATACCCCCACAATAGATAACATGATCTACCATATAGATTTAACATGCACAGACACTACAGGCAAAAAAAGCTATTTCAGAAAATGTTCCGTTTTTTATACAAAACCATATCCCATTTTTCAATTTATATCCTACGAGTTAAAGAATGCCAATCCCCTCAAACCCGGTAACCTTGGCTATCTAGGTATAACAATAAAAAATATAGGTTCAACCAATGCCGATTCAGTGGAACTTTCTTTAAATATCGAAGACAGATACCTCAACAACTTCTCACAAATCCCGGTACTATACGGTTCTTTGTCGGTCGGAGAAGAAAAATCATGTGCTACAAATAAGCTATGGATTAAACCTGACTACTCTTGTCCGGACGCACATTCGTTTGAAGTAGAAATAATCGTAACAGACGGAACGAACAGCCAATCTATCGACACTTTCGCTATTTCTGTTACAGACACCACGGCACCATATATATCTGAAACCGTGTATTCTGAGAATCACCTAAAAAGCGGTACCTACATTGTTATACACACCCACCTAACCGAAGGAAGCGGTATAAAAGAAGTAACCGCTTTAATAAAGGGCGACAACGACGGTCATATCTACAATATAAAATTCTCCGACGACGGATACGGATACGATGAACATCCAAACGATAATATCTATACATGCTCGTTCACAACACCCTTTACTCCTCAAAACTACTCATTACAGATATACACCGAAGACTTAATCGGCAACGGCAAAACATGGGATATAGATAAAAAATTTACAACCATCCCCTTTTCATCCGACAACCGAATATTGCTTCTCGATGACGACGGTGGAAGATCAAATGTCGAACAATATTATATAGAAATGCTGGATAATTGCGCCCTCAGTTACGATTACTGGGATACAAACCTCAGAGGCGAGGCGAATCAGGCATTGTTAAACCGATACAAAAACGGAGCAGTTTTGCTTTTTACAGGTTTTAACTCCTCCACTTCAAGAATCTCACAAGAAGAACAATCGGCGTACATTGAATATCTCAATTCAGGCGGTAACATCGTCATAACCGGTAAAAACAACAGTTATCTTTTAACTAATTTCGGTAATTCTCAAAATATTTTTCTAAACGAATATATCCACGCTCAGTATCAACAACAATCTTATTATTTGTCAACGGTTACGGGGATTGCAGATGAATATATCACAGACTGGATTATATCACCCGTCAGCTTTACGGGGGGCAACGGCGAAGAAATAGACCCCGTATCACCCGCAAAACCGATCCTGACCTACTCAGGCGACTCCGCCGGTCATCTGATATCCACCGGTACAGCCGCACTCAAAACAGACACAGGTCTATACAAAACCGTCTACTTCGGTTTTAAAATAGAAGATATAACCGACCAATCCATCCGCACAAACCTCATCGACAAAACAATCAGATGGATTCTCGGACCCGAAATAACCATGCCGAAAATATCAGATCACTGTTTGAACGGCGGATCATCAATCGATATCTCATGTACGGTAACCGACTCGGAACCGATATCTTGCGTATCTGCACAAATAGAATCACCTGACGAAACCCCAATAGCAATACTACGACTCCTAGATAACGGAATTCTCCCTGATCAAACTGCCAATGACAACGTCTATACAGCATCATACACAACCCCCACGGGAGAAAACGATTATCTAGTCGATATATCAGCCGAGAACCTGTCAAAAAATGTGGGTAGATTAAATAACGCTTTAAGTTTCTCCACCAAAAATATTCCATACATAATAATTGAGTCTATCAACCTGAGCGAAGGCACGGTTTTCAGTTCAGGAACAGACAACTATTTCGGTTTAACGTTGAAAAACGAGGGAAATATAGATGCCTTATCCACTATGGTGACTATAGAAATTGATAACGTGTTTATCGACAACTATCAGACCAGTACCGTTTATTACGGTACAATAAGTTCCGCTACAAGCGTCTCGTCATCTACGACAGCTTTTTTCCTCACACCCGATATATTCACTCCCGACGCACAAAAGATATCTCTTTTTATAACCATAAATTGCCAAAACAATACAACACCCTACGTCTACACCGAAAAACTCACCTTACAAATTTCAGATACTCTCCCCCCTTTAATAACAACCTCTGCCGTAACCCCTCACAATCCGTCCATAAATTCCATAACAACTATCGAAACCTCAATAAAAGAAGGTTCCGGAATAGATACCATATCCGCCAACATCGCTCTTTTAAACCACACCCCCATAACAACTATCTATCTGCTAGATGACGGTTTACACGGCGATGGTAAACCAAATAATTTTCTGTTCGCGAACAATTTTAATACCTCTTCGACACCAACCGATTACCTGATAGACATCACCACTAAAGATAATCTCGGAAACACAAAATTATATCCGTCCATACTAAAGTTCACATCCACCAGTTTTGAGATTTCAGATACGGCCGTACTACTGATAAATGCCGATCCGGATAATGACACGCTAATAGACGTTTATAAAAACTCCTTAACAAACCTAAACATAAATTTTGATTACTGGGATACGCTTTTAAGAGGATCTATATCCGCATCCGAGCTTTCTAATTACCAATATAGTGCCGTAATTATCGCAACAGGAGAAAACGGTGTAAAAAACCTCAAAAAAGCAGATTACGATCTAATTTCGGAATACCTTACCAATAACGGTAACCTTTTTATATCAGGTCAAAATTTAAGTTTATGGACAGAAAACTCGCTTGGTGCGAATCATTTTCTAAACAGATATATGCACGCCTACTCCGTTCAGCAAGACACGGGATTGATCAATTTGAGTTTTCAACAAGAAAACCCAATCGGATTTAATAGTAATATTCAACTAAAAAATCAAACTCACAAAGGAGAAACCGATCTGATTTATCCGGCGGTTGCTCTGTTTATCTATGATCCTGACAACAACGGTCAGGCAATATCTAGCGCAACGGGCGCTTTTTGTGTAGAAGATGAGATGTATCGGGCTGTATTTTTAGATTTCGGATTTGAGGATATTCTGTCGGAATCAACAAGAAATAATCTTATGCGATCGGTGGTAAACTGGCTGACTGATTGGGATAACGACTCCCTCAAAGATAAATGGGAAATAAACTTTTTTGGATCTATCGCCTGCAACCCCACGGACGACCCCGATAACGACGGATTGAGTAATTTTGAGGAACAATCGTTACTGACAAACCCAACCTTGTACGACTCCGATAACGATGGACAAAACGACTACCAAGAACAGGTCGCCGGAACAGACCCTCTAGACCCAAAATCGAACTTTAAGGTAACCAATATTATTCTAGAAAACGACGGCGTCACCCTTTTGTGGGATAGCGTGATAGGTAAAAAATATGATATTTTGTTTAACGATTCAACACCTGCGAATTTTATCACCATATACACACACAACGCAACGACCGAAAAATCCTCTTTTAAACATTCCGCCGACCCTCCGTCTCAACCAAACCCGATCGAAGGAGATATGGGATTTTACTATATCCGCATCAACAAATCCGATTAATAGTTGATTCTATCTTTGTAACGATAAAAATATTGTGAACCGAACTGTTTATCAAAAAAATATTTTCTATAAATAAAAACCAACATTTCTTTCGTAAATCGTTCTCGAGTAGACTGTTTCATCTTATTGAACGTAGAGTTGAGTATCACCTGCTCAAAAAAGCCTCTTTGAAGATGTTTGTACAAAAATGTAGGGTCTAATACTCCTCTCTCTATCAATTTGGATATCGCAAACGTGTGAACATAAACCGTTTTACCGGCAACTAAAACCATACCGACATCCTCAGATAAAACAGGCGCTTTTATACTTTTTATTTTCTTAACCACCGCACCATCAACAATATATCTGTGTTTAGAAATATTAACGGATTTAAACAATCCCTTGTTAAAAAATATCTGAATAATCGCTACAACTATAAACAGGTAAGCCGTATTGTCTTTTCTGTCTGAGACAATAAACCCAAAAGCCATAGCACTACCTATCCCCGCCTCATATAGATAGTGATCTGATGCGCCTTCGCGAGCAGTAAGCAATAAAGATATCAATCCGATAAAAAAGTAGATCCCTATCGGAGATTTACAAAACGCCATAACCCTATTTTTAGGAAAAATTAATAAAAGAAAAAGCAACCACAGAATCCCTATCTTTCTAACAAATATCCCAAAATAGAGAAGAAATCTATCAAAAGAAAAATCGTATACGTTATATCTAATCAAATGATTGTAAAACCCTCCATCCGTCAAAAGAGTAATCAGCACAAAAATAACGCCACCGAATAATAAGAATACCAAAAATTTCTTTAATACCTGAAAGCCATTCATCCGACAGGAAAATAGATATCCATAGCCTGCAATAGGTCCCACAAGAACACTATGTTTTGTGTACAAAGCCAATAAAAACAACATAGTCGACCAGAAATACCTTCGCCTTCCGTTGCCGACAAGAACACAAAACCCCGCAAACGACAAACAAGACGCCAACATATCCACCCTATATAAAATACCGGCAACACTCACCCAAGGCAAAATAAACAAAACCGAAACCGCAAACAACGCCGATAGACCATCTTTACAACACTTTTTTATAAAAATGTACAAAATAAGAGCAATCGACAACACCGAAAAAACAGAAACCAGTCTGCCGATCAAAAATATGTTCGAAAAATCAAACAAACCACACAATAAAAAATATACAGGCGGATAATTAGCAACAATTAGAGGGAAACTATCCATATCTTTATATAAATCACCCATCTTTAGAAGCTGTGTCATATGGGCACATATCCCCTCTCCATTCTCAAGAGGATAAGGATAAAAACACAGATTTATCACACGGTATAAAAACACCGACATCAAGAATAAAAGCAATAAACCATAAATCAGATTTAAAAATAATTTAGTACGCATAAAATCAAACTCTCATAAAACTAATTTTCAGATCTACAATTCGAAAACAACAGGCAAATTTTTCAGCAAAAGAACGATTTTGATATTATCATCTAAAAAAATTTAATTCACCCAAAAATTACCCGCTCTTACATAACTTATTGCGAATAAACGAAAACCGACTCTATTTAATCAAAAATAGAATTTTAATTAGAGATATGGCACCAATATTGCTTTAAGTCTAGCCAGTATTGGAAAAACATTACAAGGAGGGCAAACATTATGTCCAATGTCTCAACAGTCAATAACAATGATTTCTTAAGACCTAACACAATTTTGGAAAAAGAACAAAAAAATCCGGCTCAGAAAAAACAAAAAGAGGACACGGTACAAGACGTCATAGATGACAAACTTAAACAAACCATAAAAAACGAAAACATCAACGCCTCAACAATAGAGGTAGACAGTGCCGAACAAGCGGCATCAATATTGACGGACCTGTTAGAGAAAATTACGCAGACACCTTCTGCGAAAAATAGCCACAAAAATATCAACGCAATACGCGTAAACGCTTTGGTTAATCAGTAGTCGTTTCTCCTTTTAGC
>CAZFUR010000115.1:0-6407 GCA_964522245.1 uncultured bacterium
TACGATAGACGGGATTCCCACTGCAGATGCCTCATATAATGTTATGCCTCCAGAGATTACGGCAAGATCGTTTTCGAAAAAAAGTTCCGCCATATTTGATACACCGAACAAACATCTAAAACCATACTTATCCGCCAAACGTCTAATTCCGTCTTTAGCTTTAAAACTGTCCCCAATAACAACAGTTAAATCAAATTCCTTAAAATTATCGCTTATCGTATCTGCCACCCAATGCGTAAGCCCACGAGGATCACTTCCGCCCATCGTCACGACAACCCTTTCAACAAACCGTGGGATAAATTTTACTTTTTCATTAAAAAACCTGTATACAGGGTCTAAAACCATGTAGGATTTTCCAAACAATCTTTCGTCCCCAACCGATTGTTCAGAAGATATATTAGCGTCAATTAACAGATCAGCCAGATCTCTACCTTCTCCCAAATCATCAAAATTAACTATTTTCAAACCGTTACTTTTTAGGTATTTCATATACTCGATACTTGTATCCTTGATATCATGAATCAAAATTTCAGCAAAGTTCCTTTTCGCCACAGAAACCAACTCTTCCGAATCTTTGATTTTATAGACATCCATACCCCATTTTCTCATCAAGGAAACAACGTCATCCTCAGAAACAGTCAAAACCAACGCACGCGAACGCAAACATTTAAACAGAGCCCTCGCACGGTAAATATGCCCAAGCCCCATCTCGTGACCACCGTCCACACGATATAGAATTGTCCCGCATTCAGATTTAATCATTATAAAAGATTCTTAAAAATGTTCCACCAATCTACAAAACCGTTTTTAAACCATGGTAATTTCTGTCTTAACAGCTCATTTCGCTCATACCATCCTAAAATCAATATTTCGTTGTTTCCCGATAGACCTTTGAAAATCTCTGCGCAATCATCAGCCACCACAGGCAAACCAAAACTCATATCCCGCAAATCGTCCCAAATACCGCTATACCGTTTTATAAACTCCGCCTCCCGATCACCGTTTTCAGGAATACAATCAGCACAATCAATTATCTTAGCCGCACCGGACGGATACTCCAACCCCCAGAAAATATCAGGAACCGTCCTGCCGTAAACTCTGCAGGAAAACGGTCTGACGGGATAAATCATGCACCCCGCATTTTCCCCCGACCGACGAAAAACACACTTTTGCGTCTTGACATCAGGATTACATAACCGCTCCGCCTCATTCCGAGAAAAGTTCTTTTCTATGAATCTCAATATCGCATAATATTCTATCGTATAAATGAGAGGCAACGACATGAAATTGCCGTCCGTGTCTTTAGACTCATCCAGTTTAGTACAACACCAATCCCCACATTCGGTTTTGACACATTTTGTGTCCGGAATTGTAGAATATATCTTTGTCAACAAACTTATTCTTTTTGATATTGTTTGATCACACACAACAGACATCAGATTGAACCGTCCTTTTAAAATTTATAAAATCTTTATAAAATCTGTCACACTGTTCGGCAAGACGAGAAAAAACTATCCGGTCTTTATTCAATAACTCCATTATTCCGTCTTTATTATCTTCGTCAAGCGCAGTCAAATCATGGGTTTCTTTTTTAGTCTGCAACAGCATCACATCTGTTATATTGTTACCTAAAATAGCAAAAACGTCTCTATTGCTCCTTATCTCTTTCGATGCCCCTGCCCATTGTTTAAATAAACTTTTTAGATTATAGTTCAAAGCATTTTCATTGAGTCTTTTATCGATTTTGTTCAACACTTTCTCCGTATTCCTACATACCGAACTAACCTTGCTCAAACCGCTCACAGACCGATCTATCGCCCTGAATAATTTTTTTCTATCGTATGAAACAGGCATATCAAAAGATTCACGAATAACCTTTTTTATATCTATCTTATTTTTCAGTTTAGTCAAAATATACTCTTTTAGCGGCATAGGAACAGCACCTGCAATATACGCACCACCCTCCGTTAAATCGTAACATTCTATTCTGTTCTTATCCAAAATATCCTCAAAATGATTCAAAAAAACCTGCATTGAGGTAGATGTTGAAACCGATCCGCCAAATATATCTTTCACTTGGACGGTTTCTTTCTTGTTTGCATCAGGCTCACTTTTCCGAACCATGGCAGAGCCTCTTACATGAGTCATTTTACCCGGAAAAGAGAGATCCTGTCCTACAAATCCCACAGGAGTAAGCCCCAATCTCAACGCCAACAAAAACGCCGTATGAGCAACAGATAACCCTTTATCCATATCACCTTTATTCTCAACATTAGCCGATAACCAATCGCATAACGATTTACCCGGCAACGATATCATAAATTTAGGACCGTTATATCCACTGATGATACTCGGATACACTTCAGGATCAATAACAAGAGCATACTTATCGGCGGATATACCTGAAAAATAGCGGGCATTATGTTCCGTGTAATCTATACTCACCACAATATCAGGCTCTATCCCGTGATTCAGTAAAACCCGCAACGCTGTATCGACACTGATAATCACAGCCTTTCCATACGCCTCTTTCAGATACCGTATATTTTTTATCAAAGACGGTCCCGCCGATACGATTATCCCGGGAAACCCCTCAAATTTCCCAAACAGACGTTTTATACCGGGCGTTTTCAAATAAACCGGCATATTCGAGAAAATATTATCCGCATAATCATTAGACGCATTTATCTGTGATACGGTATTGACTCTTGCCCACTGGAAAATATCTCTTATTTTCACTCCGACCTGATCATAATAAACCGGATCTATTTTTATGGAAGCAGGGTGTTTTACGGCGGTTATACCGTTAGCGAAAATGGTTAGCGCACACCCTTGAAGCGCTCTAAAGATATCAATCGGATTTTGTCCGATACAAAAATATAGTTTACATTTCCCATAAAGCGGATCTATGTTTCTATTCGCCAAAAAACGTTTAAAAATCCCGACACTTTTTTCAACTACCAATATCATATCGCGTTTTGAGGACTGCTCAACCATCTGTTCAAGATGATATCCCATACCGATACCCATCAAGGCAATATTGATACTAGGATTAAGTTCCAACCCCGATACAAATTTCTGCGCTTCTTTCTTTGGCGCATACAAACTATGCAACAAAATATCGTTGTATTTTACAACCGGACCACCACTTTTAGAGTCCATAACCACAATTTGACCGTCCAAGTCGTCACCGCTAGAGAAACTTTCCACCAGAGAGTCGACAATCTCAGGCTGATGCCTTCTCAAAACGGCAAGGTTATGTTCAAGTTTGCTTGCTGAACCGATTTCAGCAGACAGAGTAAACCCCATTTTTACTGTTTCTCTAAATATGAAATTATTTTATCGACGATATTAATCTCTTCATCGACTTTAGGAATCAATTCGTACTCAACAAGATCGGATAAAGTTACAAGATCATCTTTCTCTATGGCGGTTTTTGTCTCAACAAGATGATTCAATAACTCCTCGTTAGCTTGATCGATAGACTTATCACCCAAATCAATACTGGAATAATCTATGAATAACACTCTGGACAGGTCATCAAAAAACTGGATTATCTGACGCCATTGGTCACACATCTCTGAAAACAGATTTAAGGCATATTCCCTTTTGCCTTCCTGAAAAGATGTAGCGATATTAGACATCACATCCGCTAAACCGGGCAACTCCGATTTTATTTCCCGCAATGCCCGTACAGAAATATCTTTTGCGTTATCGGTTGTAACTTCCACTTTTTTTATCTTTTTTAAACTTATCTCATCCGTATTGAGACCGTTTTTAAAAATCTGTTCTCCGTCAACTTTAACATCAACCACAAGTTTAGACGAATCAGCTTCCCTTACATAATCTTGTAACGATGCTAAAAACTCGCCGAAATTGTTATTTTCATCCACATCAAAAACGACGTCCTTCTCGTTAATAAGTAACTTCATATGCTCCTCCGAGTGTTTATGTTTATCAAAATTTGATTAATCACAAAATACCGCAAGCATCGGTAGTAGCATAAATAGTTCCAATTTTATAAACTCGGTTGTTTTATTCTGACGAAATAAGATTTTTTCTAATAAAATTCACGGAAATAGCCGATCGTTACACTGACCCCGTTATCAAAAGGAGCTGTAATGCGATGAAACATGGAATCAGTTTATGCATGATTGTAAAAAATGAGGCACATAGAATACAAGAGTGTCTTGACGCTATCAAAGGTTTAGTCGATGAGATGGTTGTTGTGGATACCGGATCAACAGATCAGACAATCGCACTGGCAAAGCAGTCGGGGGCAAAAGTGTTCCGTTTCAAATGGGAAAATGATACCGCATCGGCAAGAAATTTTGGACTCAGAAAAGCAAAATATGAATGGATTCTTGTAATGGATGCCGACGAGTTTATCGCCGAGTCCGATTTTGATAAAATCCGCGACAATATTCAAGATAAAACCTTTGATGGATTCGTCTTTAAACAACGCAGTTACACCGACAACTCCGATACCGAAAACTGGAGACCTAACGACTTCTCCTACCCCAAAAGCAACCCTTACGCAGGATTTTTTGACCTGTCTGTAATACGTCTATTCCGCAACCGCCCCGACATAAAATATACCGACCATGCCCACGAACTGATAGAGAAATCTATGAAAGATAGACCTAAAAAAAATATCGATATCCCAATACATCATTTCGGAATAGCCGACGGAAGAATATCCAGTAAAGAAAAAGATGCCCATTACCTAAACCTATTACTGGAAGACCTGAAAGATGACCCCGAATCGTTCAAAACCAATTTTCTGCTCGGCAGACAATATTACCAAACCAATCAACTGGATAAATCTATCTTCCACCTAAAAAAAGCTGTCACTTTAAGACCGTATGATACGGGTGCTTATCATAATCTGGGAAACGCACTGATAAAAAACGGAAACCACACACTCGCACTTGAATACCTGAATCAAGGAGTCAAAACAAATCCCAATTATGAAGAACTGTTCTACTGCATGGCAATAGCATATTTTTATCTCGAGCGGATAGACAAAGCTATCGAATCCGTAACCAGATTTCTTCAGCTAAACCCGCAAGGCGTGAAAGGATTAAACCTGAAAGGATACCTGTACATGAGGCAAGGATTGTTTCAACAGGCAGAAAGTTTTTTTCAAAAAGCTGTTCGCATTCATCCGAGATACTGCATCGCCTACGGCAACCTCATAGAAACATTTATTGCGAAAAAAGAGCTCGACAAAGCAAAACAAACCGCCGAAACTTTGCTAAACATAGACCAACAAGCAAAACCATGGGTCGATCAGGTACTGGCAGGCGTTTAATCACCTTCTTTTGTAATCAGGACATTTCCTGGCATTCGGACGATCTTTGCGCAAACAAGCATCTCCGTAATCATATTTACAGGTATCGCACAAAATCCTCCAGTGAAAGATATCATCCCATATTCGTCTCAGTTTAGCAAACATACCCTCACCCGATAGAAATTAGGTTAAAAAATCAAGCCGATAATTCTCCATAAGACAAAGAAACAAATAGCATATTTTCGAACAAACAATAAACAATTTTATTTTTTATTTTTTTCTGCTATAATACGATGCCGTTTTTGGAAAAATTGTTCAATCTTTTTGAGAGGTCATGGAAAATGACAAAAAAAACGATTCACAAAAGAAGAAACTATTTTATCAACAAACAGGTACAAGGGATTTATGCCCTGTTTCTGATAATGAGCGTAGGAATCATCTCTCTGCTTGTAAGCATGGAGATTTTACGCTCTTTTTACCACTCTTTCGGCGGCGGTAACGGAGAATCGTTTTTTGCTAACATTAATACTTTTTTTATGATAAAGGTTGTCGTCTTATTGTTGTTGGGAAGTTTATTAATAGGTGCTTTGTCGCTATTTGCATCTCACCGCATTGCGGGTCCTATTTTCAGACTAAACAAAAGTTTAAAAAATATAACAAAAGGCAACTACGATGAGAGACTCTCTTTCAGAAAAAATGATTATTTTCAAGAAATAGCGAAAAATTTTAACGATATGGCAGATTCATTCGAGCATAAACTAACAACGGAAAATAATGCGATAGATAAAATGTCAAGCAAACTGGATGATATACTAGAACAGATGAATTTAACCGATTTCGATAGAGAAGCGACTTTGCTGTCTCTCGAAGAACTGAAAAACCTGATCGAGAAATGCCAACAAGCAATCAAAGACGATCGGGGATACTAAAGAGGAGTTTGATGGAAATAAGAGCATTAAGAGGAACTTACGATATATATCCCCCACAATCATTTCTATGGCAGTACGTGGAAGAAAAAGCAAGAGTGATTTTCGGGAAATTTGGATACGGCGAGATGAGAACTCCTATCTTTGAACAGACAGAATTGTTTTCCCGGAGTATTGGCAGAGAGACA
>CAZFUR010000116.1:0-6403 GCA_964522245.1 uncultured bacterium
TCTTGGTTTTTATGACATCTTTGATTTTAGGCAATTTAGCTTTACGGATATCCGTTTTGGCGGCTCTTTTTATAAACTGAAGTTTTCTGTATTCCGAAGGCGTGATAAATGTTACCGCAGTGCCTTCCTTACCCGCCCTGCCCGTCCGACCGATCCTATGGACATAAGATTCAGGATCCTGAGGAAGAGCATAGTTGATAACATGCGTCAAATCGTTAACATCAATCCCTCTGGCAGCGACATCAGTAGCCACAAGAATATTGATTATCCGTTTTTTAAATCTTTTTAATATCTTTTCTCTCATAGACTGAGAAATATCACCATGCAAAGCATCGGCGTCATAACCTCGTTCACACAAACGATTGGAAACCGTATCAACGTCCACTTTCGTACGACAAAAAACAAGTCCGTAAAAATCCTCTTCGATATCCACTATTCTACACAAAGCCTCAAACTTATCCGCCGCCGCAACCTCAAAATATATCTGATCAGTCTGAGTAACAGTTAACTGCTCTTTAGTAACTTTCAGGATCTCATAATCGCCCATATGTTTTTTTGCGATTCTGAGTATTTCTTTGGGCATAGTAGCGGAAAACAACAAAGTTCGTTTTGTCTCGGACGTACTTTTCATGATTTCTCTGACGTCTTCCAGAAACCCCATATTGAGCATTTCATCGGCTTCGTCTAAAACCAAATGCGATATTTTATCTAGTTTCAGGGTTCCACGCCTCATATGATCCATCACTCGTCCGGGAGTACCCACAACAATATCCACTCCCTTTTTAAGTTGTCGCAACTGCAATGAGATAGACTGTCCACCATAGATAGGAACGATACTTAATTTTTTGTTCCCTTTGAGAGAATTGATCTCTTCGGCTACTTGTATAGCCAACTCTCTTGTGGGCGTGAGTACAATAACCTGTATTGCCTCATAGTTATGTTTCATGTTCTCTATAATAGGCAATCCAAAAGCAGCTGTTTTACCGGTACCTGTCTGAGCTTGCCCAATAATGTCTTTAGTTTCCGAGAACATAAAACTTATTGTTTTTTCCTGAATAGGGGTAGGTGTTTCAAATCCCTTTTTATTCAAAACCTTCAATGTTTCTTTTGACAATCCTAAATCTTCAAATGATACCATAAAAAACTACCCTACTCCTCAATAACTCCAAATTTAGTACATAACGGCGGGCATTGTAACACATCCATAATAATTATGTAACAACTTTATTTAAAGATAGCACATTCAAAACTTGATTAGACAAACCAAACCGCTACAAATAACTCTATTTCGTGAGATCAAGAAAGCCCTAGCCATAACAACAATCGAATTTATTTAAACACTTCTTTCAGCAATTTGGTAACACGTGCCGACGGGTCTGTACGAATTTTCCGTTCCTCCAGCGCCAACACATTAAATAAGCCATCCATTGCTTTTCTCACAACATACTGTTCAATATCAGGCAGAGGAAATGACCTTGAAAACGGAACCGTTTTATAGAGAGTAATTAAGTCCTGATATTTTTTTGTGACACCATATTTACCCAATGTTTTATCCACATGCGGGCGGAACACCTTAGCTAAACTATCCGATGTCGCGTTCCTGAAATAATCCGTCGCGGCAGTATCAGTACCATTGAGGATATTTTTGGCGTCTTTGAATGAAATATTCATAATGGCATCTATAAAAATATCTCGTGCAAAAGGCGCCGCCGCCTCCGCAGACCTATTCATGCTCAATATAAAATCATCTACCTGATTGGAAAACCCTACTTTTCGCAGTACAGATTCCAATGTTTTAAGCTGGTTTGGCATAGGTATCCTGATAGAATCGTTTTTCAAATAACCGTCTGTTTTACCTATCAAGTTGATAGTATTATTCATGGCGACTTTTAATGCTTCGCGCAAACCGTCAGAGATTTTCGTATCGCTCAATTTTGTTGTTTTCATCAAATCAAGTTTACCTATAAAACGCTCAAAAAAACCTGCCGCGCATACAGGTTGCGCAGTCACTAATACGGCTAACAATAAAACAACAATTACTCTCCCAAATTTCACCATAATAAAAAAACCTGCCTTTCTTGAAAAAACACACCCTATCAACAATCTACCAAAAACTAGAACCAACCGTCATAAAAATTTTGCAACCGTTCTTCTCCCGCATCAGTTTTTGTAAACGGGAACTGATATGATGCGCAATAATCTATAATTATGCGGTACGCCTGACTTATTTTTTTAAACATCTCTTCAGATTTTTTCTTATTTTTATCGCATTTATCAGGATGATATTTCAGGCAAAGAGTTCGATACGCATCTTTCACTTCTTTGAGAGTTGCTCTTTCGGGCAACTTTAATAATTTTCTGGCTTTTTCAATTTTATCAAAATCCGTTGTCATCAGATACAGTTCCCCAAAATACGCAAAATCGTTTTATTTTCTCATTGCGACAGGTTTATCTTCGGCTACTTTCAAGAATTTACCTTTACCCTCCGCAAAAACTTCTTCACCGATATATACTTTTCCGACAGTAATATACAGATTTTTTTGAATACCCGATATTTTTGCCAAAAGATTCACTTTAGTCCCCACAGGAATAGGTTTAACAAATTTCACATCTAATGTTCCTGTAAGACCTTTTATATTACGTTGCAACATAGTATGCACCATTACCGAATCAAGTAACGTCAAGATGATCCCTCTATGACAAGAACCGGTATTATCCTGATAATCTTTCGCGACAAAAAACGACCCTTTCACGTTTCCGTCTTGATTTAAGCCGTAACGTATCCCCAAACCGGAACAATTCTCTCTACCGCATACAAAACATTTCTTATGCATTCAATTCTCCAGCACAACATTTTAAACCCGTAACAAATCTCTCAGGTTCAGAAAAAATCTTTTCAGACAAACTAGTACGGCCACATGACCACTCCGCCATCCATAACCTTAACATTTTTAAACCCCGCCGCTTGTAGAATCAGAGCCGCCTCGTATCCCCTCAAAGAGATTTTACAGAAAGTGATGATTTCTTTTTCTTTAGGCAACTCCGACAACCTGCTCCGTAATTTTCCTAGAGGAATCAATACCGAATCATCCAAACAAACGGTTTCGTATTCTTCTTGAGAACGGACATCAAGAAAAACAAAGTCATCGCCTCTATCCATCTTTTCTTTAAGTTCCATAGGAGAAATCGACTGAAATATTCCGTCGAGTTTGTTTCTTGCGATATCCGCCGCCGTGATCAGGTTATCCATCGCCATCGAATAAGGCGGAGCATAACAAAGATCAAGGTTAGCCAAGTCATCGACCGTCATTTTTGAGCTGATTACCGTAGCGGCAACATCAACTCTTTTATCGACAACACCCAACCCGACAGCTTGAACACCTAGAAGTCTTCTTGTTTTTTTATCGACAACCAGTTTAAGCATAATCTGTTTAGCTTCAGGATAGAAATGAGCTTTATCCGGTGCGGCGCTCAAGACTGTAATAACGTCGAATCCGTCTTGTTTGGCTTGTTGTTCACCCAACCCTGTTCTCGCTATGTTGAGACTAAACAGTTTACATACCGTAGAACCGAGAACCCCCGGGAAAAGATCTTTTTTACCGCAAAGATTGTTAGCGGCGACTCTCCCTTGTTTATTTGCCGTTGACCCCAAAGGGATGAAACAAGGTTTTCCGGAAACAATATTGGTCGACTCAACACAGTCTCCTGCGGCAAATATATCCGGATCGCTAGTCTGCATTTTTTCGTTAACCTTAATTCCCCCCGTACTACCTATTTCCAATCCCGCATCCACCGCCAAAGATACGTTAGGTCTAACACCCACAGACATAATTACAAAATCACACGGAATCTCGCCTTTATCAGTAACCACCGACTCAACTTTACCGTCGCCCTTTATCTCCGTAAGAGTGGTTGAGACTTCTACCCTTATTCCTCTGGATTCAAGATATTTTGTTACATGGTACGCCATCTCTTTATCCAGAATAGGCAAAATCTGAGGCAACCTCTCCACGATGGTAACCCTGCATCCTTTTTCCACCAACGCTTCAGTCATTTCAAGTCCTATAAGACCGCCTCCGACGATTACGACATCTTTAGCTCTATACTCTGCCAATGCATTTTTTATTCCTTCAGAATCCTCTATATTCTGTAGTGTAAACACATTTTTGAGATCGACTCCGTCTACAGGCGGAACAATCGGTTTAGCACCTGTTGCGAAAACCAATTTGTCGTAAGGAATTCTTTTTTCGTCGCCTGATTTAAGATCGACAACCAAAACCTCTTTTTTTTCTCTATTCACCTTAATAGCCTCGGTACGGTTAAGCACCTCAAGATTTTTGACGTCTCTAAAAAACACCGAATCCCTAACCACACCTATCGGCGTGCTCATAAGTTCTTTTTGTTCCTTAACCACTCCCGAAACATAATAAGGAAGACCACAACCCGCATAAGAGAGGAATTCTCCTTTTTCGATCAACACTATTTCCGAACTCGGACATATTCTGTACACGCGCGATCCGACCTTCGGACCCGCCGCTACGCCACCTATAACGACAACTTTCATGATTCCTCCTCGCCTATTTTAACTATAAAATTTTACGAACAAAATAATTATAGACTTTACCCTTATTCCGTCAATAGATATTACCATCCCAAACCGAAAAAAAACCGTCCCCGCCTACCGACCTCTCATAAGAGCAAAAAGCAACCCTAAGGCAGCCCCATACAAAGCACCGCGCAAAGGGGTGCTAGTCAACGGACACGCCCCACTCGAACATTTACCGAAATACCCCATCAAACATCCCAAAGACGCACCTATCGTAACCATCACAAAAAATTTCATTTTATTTTTTCCTAAAAAAGCCCCGTTTTCAACATAACCAAAGTACAAGCGTTAACCGCATCAATACCATTTTTTTTCGCAAGACTCTCTAACCCCGCATTCTCCGTCCCCGGATTAAAAATGATACGATTCGGTTTTTTATCCACAATATCCTGCCCGATAACAGTCGATATTTTTTCACCTACATACATAGTAACCGTATCAATATCCTCATCAATCTCACAGATCGACTTATAAACCTTTATCCCCTCAATCTCCTTAACCCTCTGATGAACAGGGAACACCTGATGACCCTTTTCTTTCAGCAAGATAACCGCCTTATAAGAATATCTATCCACTTTATTTGACGCCCCGATAACGGCAACTTTCATTTTTTATTTCTCCGCCTTTATGACAACAAACGAGCCTTTTCCGTACCCGTCTATCGCAGTTTCCTCTTCTTTGACTTTATCCAAACCGCTAAAAACAGTTTGAGTAAAACTGAACTTTTTAAACTTTGCCTTTTCCAAAACCCCCAAAACCTCCTCCACAGAATAGAAAGTAGCAATCTTATAGAAAAGGCTTTTTTCTTTTTTACTCTGATATATTTTACCAAGCGGACTATTTTTGTCGACAAACCCGATTATAAAACTACCGTTCGGTTTCAAAACCCTAAAAACTTCTTTAAACGCCAACTCTATATCCGATAAAAAACATATCGTCGTAACCATCAACGCATAATCAAACCTACCATCCACAAACGGCAGGTTTTCCGCCACACCATCTATAACCTCAACACCGCGTTGCCGTGCCAACCGTCTCATTTTAGGTGACGGCTCAACCCCAAAATTAATTCCCAAAGGCTCCGCAAAACGAGCACTTCCGACACCGATTTCAACACCGTCACCCTTTTTCGGTAACCGCTCTCTTACAGCCGCAAGTTCCGATCTGTAAACCCAACCGTTCTTCTCAAACCAATCTTCATATTCCTTCAGATGGTTCTCAAAAGGCTCAATTTTTCTTATTCCTCCCACAATAACCACCTCATCAAATAGACTTCTTAATCCACCACCGTGAATATCCTGTGGTAAAACTTCATATACATAGCCGCCGACTGCACTTGGATAACATACGCCACAGCAATAATCAACGCTATCTCGCTTCCTTCTTTGCCAAAAACCGTCATCGCAATCGCCAATGCCACCGATAAGTTTCTCATTACAGAACCGTAAACAAGAACAATCGCGTCTTCTTTTCTGAAAAAGATTTTACCGATAATCGATGTTACAGCGTAGTTAGTCAGATAAAACAAACACAACGGCAACAACAAAGAAACAACCAACATAGGATTAGCGACTATTATTTTTGATTTTAATGCCATCGCCGTAAAAATAATCGACAACACCGCAAACGTTGATATTAAAGGAAACCTTTGTTTCAAGTCTTTCTCAAATTTTTCTTTGCCGTAACGCTTCAACAGAAATTTTCTGGTGAAAAAACCAAGTGCCAAAGGCAAAAAAATCACCAACGACAGTTTCTCAAACGTCTTGACAAGAGGTATGATTATAGCCGTTCCCATAA
>CAZFUR010000117.1:0-284 GCA_964522245.1 uncultured bacterium
CACAACTCCAGCAAAAAGAGATGGATCGTACCGGTATTAGATCGTTAAAAATAAGGTACAACAAAGTTTTCGGATATTATATAGAAGTCACAAAAACTAATTTGGATATGGTACCCGATAATTATATCAGGAAACAAACGCTTGCTTCGGCGGAGCGATTCATAACGACAGAGCTAAAAGAGATGGAATCAAAGGTATTGAACGCCGAAGAACAGATAAAAAGTATTGAACAGAAACTTTTTTTGGAGTTACGCCAATCAATAATTTCAAAAACCGATCAGATA
>CAZFUR010000117.1:294-6395 GCA_964522245.1 uncultured bacterium
AGCAGACCGCTCATAACTGCGCTACTTTAGATTGCATTGTTTCTTTGGCGAGAGCGGCTGTAAACTATAATTACTGTAAACCCAAAATCACCGAGGATGACCGTATTGAGATTATCGCAGGGCGTCATCCCGTGGTTGAATCTATGTTGGAATCAGGGGAATTTGTACCAAACGATCTTTTGATAGATACGGAACTAAACCAGCTTCTCATAATTACCGGACCTAATATGGCAGGTAAATCCACATACATTCGTCAAACAGCATTGTTGGTGATTATGGCACAGATCGGCTCGTTCATACCTGCCGACAGTGCACAAATTGGCATTGTGGACAGGATATTCACAAGGGTCGGGGCATCTGATGAGTTGGGTAAAGGTCAATCAACCTTCATGGTAGAGATGATAGAGGCGGCGAATATTTTAAACAACGCGACACCGAGAAGCCTTATTATTCTTGATGAAATAGGCAGGGGAACAAGCACCTTCGACGGTATCAGTATAGCATGGTCGGTTGCGGAATACCTCAGCAACACCCCTCATGTTAGAGCAAGGACACTTTTCGCCACCCATTATCATGAATTGACCGAACTGGAAAATCAGATAGAAGGTATCGTCAACTACAACATCGCTGTTAAAGAATGGAATGACAAAATAATATTTTTACGTAAAATTGTTCAGGGAGGAACCGATAAGAGTTATGGTATTCATGTAGCGCGTTTAGCAGGATTGCCAAAGAAAGTCATAGATAGAGCAATGGATATATTAGCGCTCCTTGAAAACGATTGTATCAGAGAACAAAGATTGATATCCGACGAATTTTCCGGATCGGATAAGCAGTCCAATCAAGAACAACAGCTTATGTTATTTGCGCAAAACCAGCCTAGTCCCGTAATTGAGAGGTTAAAAAAGTTGAACTGTGATAATATAACCCCTATTGAGGCTTTAAATTTAATATTTGAACTTAAACAGATGGCTACTGAAGATGAGTAATATTAGAATTCTTGACGATAACGTCATAAACAAAATCGCCGCAGGGGAAGTGATCGAAAATCCTGCTTGCGTGCTGAAAGAACTTTTGGAAAACAGCCTTGACGCAGATGCAAAAAGAATTCATGTAGATATAGAACAGTCAGGCATGAAACTCATAAGAGTAGTGGATAACGGTGCCGGTATGTCGCGCGAAGACGTAACTTTAGCGATAAAACGCCACGCCACCAGTAAACTTAGAACCGATGAAGATCTTTATTCGCTCTCCACATTAGGTTTCAGAGGCGAAGCGTTGCCAAGTATAGCATCCGTATCAAAATTCCTGATCAGAACAGCCACAGCCAACGAAATAGACGGAACACGCATACAAATAGACGGCGGTAAAATAATAGATGTAACAGACGATAATATCGCCCCCGGCACAATAATAGAAGTCAGAAACCTTTTTTATAATGTGCCTGCCCGCAAGAAGTTTGTACGCAGTTATCAAGGCGAAAAAATGTCACTGATGCAGGTTTTTATAAAACTGGCTTTAGGATATACCAATGTGGATTTTGCCATAAAAGACGCTCAAAAAGAGGTGTACCGATTCTCACCCGCTAAAAACTTGATAGACAGAATCGCATCCGTTTTCGGTCATGATTTTACGGCAGACCTGATTCCATTTCACAGAGAATTTGACGAAACAGTTATCTCCGGTTACGTATCTCATCCTCAACTTTGTAGAAATACAAGGTCAGGGCAATACGTTTTTGTGAACAAAAGAGTTATTCAGTCCCACCAGATATCTCACTCCATACAGAGGGCATACGGATCTCTTTTGCCCGCAGGCAGGTTTCCGATAGTTTTCATGAATATCAAAACAGATCCATCTCAGTTGGATGTTAATGTGCACCCTACCAAAAAAGAGATAAAATTTTCTAACTTCTCTAAACTCGGCAACGAAATAAAAGAAACTGTCGGCTCCGTCCTGAAAAAATCGAAATTGATATTTGATATAAAAGATCAAGCCGAAGACCTAAAGAAAATAAATCTTTCCTACAATATACCTCGTTTCAGCAATGCCGAAAAAGATATCCCCAAAACAAAAGACACAGATTTCTTTCAACCGAATACGACAAAAAAACCGTACAAAAAAGAAGTTTTCGATGCCCGTAAAACAGATTCTGAAAAAGATGAGTTTTTAGATCAGCTGGACGCATTAATAAAAAACGATTCCGTAGACGAAAGTTCAAATGCCGATCAAACACAAGACTTTTACTCAGATTCAGATTTTTCACCCATACGGATTTTAGGGCAAATAGGCAAATGTTTTCTGGTTGGAGAAGATAAAGACGGTTTATTAATAATCGATCAGCACGCCGCTCATGAAAGAATCAATTTCGAAAAAATAATGACGCTGATGCAAAAGGGGACAGCCGAATCTCAAGCATTATTGTTTCCTGTGACATATCAGATAAACAAGGCAAAAAAAGATACGTTGCTATCAAAACTGTCCCTGCTAACAAAAGCGGGAATAGGAATATCAGATTTTGGATCCGACACACTCTTGATAGATTCGCTACCCGCTTTTATATCGTCAACAGCCATTCACGGCGTTTTAGACGATGTTATTGAGGAATCCCGTAAATCACGTTCGGATTCGGTGCAGAATTGGCAGATGAAACTTGCTAAGATGTTGGCTTGCAGAAGTTCTGTAAAAGCGGCGGACAAGCTCAACATAGAAGAAATGCAACGGCTTGCCGATGACCTTCTCAAAACCCAAACTCCATATACCTGTCCCCACGGACGACCAACTATCATCAGGATGACTTATGAACAATTGCGACGCCATTTCCAAAGAGAATAAAACAATATTTATATCAGGTCCTACCGCTGTCGGGAAAACATATATCGCGCATAATCTTGCAAAGAAACTGAAAAATGCCGAGATTCTATCCGCCGATTCCATGCAAATATATAAACAGATGGATCTTCTATCCGCTAAACCCACTAAAAAACAAAGAGCACAAATCCCTTATCATATGATAGATTTTGTGGATATATCTCAAAAATACACTTTATCCGATTTTTACAAAGATGCATTAGCGGTGATAGAAAAAATTATTCTATCGAAGAAAATACCTATCGTTGTGGGCGGAACAGGTTTGTATACAAGAACTTTGTTAAAAGGAATATCCAAAGCACCCGATAACGATCCTCTTTTTAGAAAAAAAATGCAAAAAATTGTCGATTCAAAAGGGGAGAAATATCTACATCACATCTTAGATAAAGTTGATCCGGAATCCGCAAAATCGATAGACCAAAAAAATGTTCGGCGGGTAATAAGGGCATTAGAAGTCTACGAAATCACAGGCAAAAAATTTTCTTCTCTAAAAACGCATTGGAATAAACCTATCAAAAAAGAACATCCCCAAATGGGTAAACTTTTTCTTTGGGGTATCTGTACACCAAGAAAAACATTATATGATAAGATAAATGATCGTGTGGATAAAATGGTTGACGATGGATTAATCAATGAGGTAGAAAAACTTCTCAAAATAGGTATAATGGAAACCGATGGAGCATCGCAGGCTTTAGGCGTAAAAGATATCGCAAAATATTTAAACGGTAACGTCGACAAAAAAACGGCTATTGAGTCATTAAAAAAAAACACCCGTCATTTCGCAAAACGCCAACTGACATGGTTCTCAAAAGAACCTGATTTTAAATGGTATATAACCTATAAAGACAAAGACTATTTATCTATAATAGATGATATGGTCCGGCAAATAAGAAAAGAGTAGTTTTGAAAGAAATATACGATCTAGGCAGAAAACAAAAAGCATGGTTTACGGATTCATCAGACATAGAGTCGTCAACCGATCCAATCGTCGTTTTGGTGGCGCTGGAGTTACCACACCATAGAAGATGGGAAACTCTAGAGTCTCTTCAAGAACTAAAAGCACTAGCTCAAAGTGCTGAATTTATCGTAAACAAGGAATTTATCAACAAACGCAAAGATTACTCCACCGCATACTTTATCGGTAAAGGCAAACTGGAAGAGATCAAAGAATATTGTGTATCGGAGAAAATCAGGGCGGTAATATTCGATAACGACCTAACCCCGGCACAAACAAAAAATATTGCCCGTAAATTAGATGGTATCAAAGTTTTTGATAGAACATCCATCATACTGGATATCTTTGCCAAGCGAGCAGTGACAAAAGAAGGGAAACTGCAAATAGCTTTAGCGCAACTACAATATATGTTGCCTCGTTTGACGCGTCATTGGACTCATTTGGTCAGTCAAGAAGGTTTATCAAGCGGTATGGCAGGAGTGAAAGGACCCGGCGAGAAACAGCTTGAAATGGATCGTCGCATGATACGAGATCGAATTCATGCTATAAAAAAAGAGCTGAAAGATGTAGAGAAATATCGTCGAATACAACGCAAAAAAAGAAAACGCAGTTCTTGTCCCGTGATATCGGTTGTAGGTTACACCAATGCCGGTAAATCCACATTTTTTAACCGCTTGACCGACGCCGGAGTATCAGAGGAAGATAAACTTTTCGCAACACTCGATCCTATAACCCGAAGATTCAAATTGCCCAACAACCAAGACATCATTTTAATAGATACCGTCGGTTTTATAAACAAACTGCCACACTCCTTGGTGGACGCATTTAAAGCCACTTTGGAGGAAGTCCGTCAATCAGATATACTTGTGCATATTCTCGACGTGAGTGACGACAAATATCCCGATAGAGATAAAGTGGTACATAAAGTGCTAAAAGAACTTGAAGCGGATAATAAAACTATCATCACGGCACTAAATAAAATAGACGCTATGGAGAACATCGCTCTTTTAACTCAGATACTAAAGGAACACGAATTTAGCGTAGCGATATCGGCAAAAAGTGGTGAGGGTTTAGACGATCTGTTCAAAATGATTGCGGTAGAAACCGACAAAAACCGTCTTTTCTCAAAAATCCTTGTACCGATGGATAAGCATGGTCTTGTCTCAAAAATCTATCGTAACTCAAATATTCTGTATCGTAAAGATTCTGCTGAAGGCGTTTATATGGAGGTAGAATTTGATAAGTCATTGGAAAAAGAACTGCGACCTTATTTTGTAAACAAATAAATAAATAAAAATATTGAAACAGGGGTTGTTTTTTTCTATTATATATAAGTCGGTCTAAGAAGTTCCTTTCTCAGAGAAAATGGCGTTCAACAATAACATGTCTTAGAAAAAATCTGTTAAATTTCGAATTTATTATAGGAGTACATTTTGTATGTTTAATTTTTTATCAAGTATTTTTGCCTATGACATGGGAATTGATCTGGGAACGGCTAATACCCTTGTATATGTGAAAGGCAGGGGTATTGTTTTGACGGAACCGTCGGTGGTGGCCGTTCAGCAAAATACGAACAAGGTTGTGTCTGTGGGCGAGGAAGCAAAAATGATGTTGGGCAGAACACCGGGTAATATTGTAGCCATAAGACCACTTAAAGACGGCGTTATAGCGAACTTTGAATTTACGGAAGCGATGTTGAGGTATTTTATTAGAAAAGTGCATAGCGCGAAAAGCGGTTTTTTGCCATTTCATCCTAAACCGCGTGTGGTGATTGCTGTCCCGTCAGGTATAACAGAGGTGGAGAAACGTGCCGTTGAGGATTCCGCCGAACACGCCGGAGCACGTGAAGTCTATCTTGTGGAAGAACCTATGGCCGCTGCTATCGGAGTGGGTATGCCGGTTCAAGAACCTACGGGTAACATGATTATAGATATCGGTGGCGGAACAACTGAAGTTGCGGTTATATCTTTATCAGGCGTGGTTTTCAGCAGAAGCGTCAGAGTAGGCGGCGATGAGATGGATGAAGCTCTTATTCAGTACTTGAAACGCACATATAATCTTATGATTGGGGAACGCACCGCAGAGGCGATAAAAATCAATATCGGATCCGCATACAAACTTGAAGAAGAATTGACCATGCAGGTTAAAGGTCGTGATCTTGTTGCGGGATTGCCTAAAACGGTTAATATAAGTTCAGAAGAGATAAGGGAAGCCCTTACAGAACCGATATCTACCATTTTGGAAGCTGTAAGAATCACACTAGAACGTTGTCCTC
>CAZFUR010000118.1:0-6347 GCA_964522245.1 uncultured bacterium
CATAAATTCTAAATATCTATAAATATCAGGAGGCGTAATATGGATGACCTTACTAAGTATATTCGTGATATACCGGATTTCCCAAAACCGGGGATTATTTTTAAAGATATAACACCTCTACTTAAGTCTCATACAGCGTTTGAAAAGGTGATAGATGCGATCTATGACAAATACAAAAACAAAGGTATTGATTATGTAGCTGGCATAGAATCGAGAGGATTTATAATCGGACCTGTTTTGGCGTCTAAACTTGGTGTGGGGTTTGTGCCTATTCGCAAAAAAGGGAAATTGCCGTATAAAACGGTATCCCAGTCTTATGAGCTAGAGTACGGTACCGATTCGATAGAGATGCATGAGGACGCTCTGTCAAAAGGCGATAAAGTGTTGCTTGTGGATGACCTAATTGCTACCGGAGGTACACTTTGTGCCAGTGCGGAAATGATAAAATCGGTCGGTGCGGAACTGGTTGGGATTGCCGTAATTATTGAGCTTACTTTTTTAAACGGTAGAGATAAACTGGCGGATGATGATTTGTTCACCGTCATCTCTTATTAAAAATGAATCTGTTTGTGTATGGAACTTTGATGACCGAACAATACCAGAAAATTGTTGCGGGCAAGGTTTTTAAACGGCGCAAAGCCGTCCTCAAAAATTTCAGAAAAGTTACATCAGCTACCTGTTTTCCTTTTATCACCCCTTTTCGTGGAATGAAGGTTGAAGGATACCTTTTGTCGGACATTGATGTAGGGTCTTTACAAAAAATCGATAAATATGAATCGGAAGGCGATCTTTATTGGAGACGGTCTGTTGAGGTTTTTGTAGACGATGAGCCTGTCCCCGTTAGTTGCGACGTTTATGTGGGTAACGTCAAAGCGATAAGAAAATATTTTATGCCCGGAACAGATGTGGATGACAGAATAGAGAAATATGTGGAATCTGAAATAGATGAGATTTTGATAAAAGATTCCATAAAAGGGCAAGATTTTTCAGATGCCGTTGAGCAAAATAGGATTATAAAAGAGATGTTTGGCTCGACAGTTGAAGATATAGTCAAAGAGCACGTATCCCGTTTTAATATGTCGTTGAGTTATCTGACTAAAAGATTAAAAATGTCGGGTGCTCCTTCTTTAGCGTCTGTAAAGCATAATCCCGAGATAGTTCCTTATGCGGATAATTATATAAGGTTTGCCGTTCGCCATATAATTTTTAATCAGATAGAGGATAAAGTCAGGGAATCGTTCGCAGGAGCGGTCAAAAGGGAACAGCAGTTCTACGAGCACACTATTTCTGTCATGTTAGCATTGGAATTTATAAACCGCAACAGTTCGCAGGTAGATTCGTTAATGACAACGTATAAAGCGGATATTTTTGATACTAATCTGGAATATAGCGATTATGTGGACAAAGCGATAAAAATAGCAGACCGAGTATACGATAGGGATAGTATAGTTAAAGAGTTAGACGAAGTGAAGAAAAATCGTAATGTCGGGTGTACTCCGTTGGGAGCCGAGGTGGAGTTTAGTACCATAGGGCGTTACGCAGTGCATAAAGATAGACCTAACGATCCTGAATACAACAGTTTTCGTTATTTTCACGATTTTGATTTTACACGCAGATTATGGAAACTAGGCGGTCATATTGATGATCACAGGTACCCGCCGTCTAAGGCAAGATCGCACGGTTTTTTGGAGTATGCTTTCGGCAGGTTCAGAATTTACGGTGACCTTTCTAAACCGGTTACTCAGGATCCCTGGATTTTAAATAGGTTGATTAATTCGGCGACAAAATTTTCAAGAGTAAAACCCCACAGTTTGCATATCTCTATACAGGCTAATAATAAGATAAATTTTGATAAAAAAAACAAAATAGAAAACATTCTTTGTCTTTTGTTGTTAGGTGGTGATATGGGATACGATACAAAACATCGGTTGTGCGAGAAACGGATTGCCAATAGTGAGATCATCGATAAGTTCGGTCTTTTAAATTTCAGTTTAGAAAATATCCATTACAGTGATGAGGAAAGAATCAATAAAAATACCGTGATTGAATATCAGTTTCCCCGTCTATATTATGATACAAATTACCAACCGCTGATACTTGCGCTCAAAGGATATCAGTTAGCGGAAAACACCCGTCCTCTTTGTCCTTTTGAGAATGTTGAGAAGACGGCTTACTCGGAAATGGATGAGATAAAAAAATGGGCTTGTTCTCCGGAACCTGTTATGGATAAGGATATAAACAATTTCTTGAAAATTATTGAAGATGGATTGATGTCGGAAGATAACGGGTCGCCGTCGCATAAGATAACATATATCAGAAAAAATATTACTGAAATGAGTGTAAGAATAAGGGCAAAAAATAAATTTATTAAATCAGCCATTAAGTAATAAGTCGTTTATTCCGCTAATTATAGCAACGGGTAAAACCTAATAACGGGTGCTTATGGATAAGAATAAACTTGATAATTTTGTAAAGAAGATAGGAAATCTGCCGTCTTTATCGCCGCTAATTAGTGAGATAATAGATATTGCTAATGATGCTGAGGCTTCTATTGAGAAGTTAACTGATGCGATAGGTAAAGACCAATCTTTCGCCGCGAAAATTTTGCGTGTAGCGAACTCGGCGTATTTTGGGTATTCGCGTGAGATATCAACTTTATCGCAAGCGGTGGTCTTGTTGGGGACGGAGTCTATTAGAAATATTGCTTTGGGGATCTCTTTTTTTACCATGGGAGGTCAGTCTAGTGAGCGAATTATAAAACCTTTATCCTCAATATTCGAGTTTTCTGTCAGGGTGGCGTCGTGTGCGTGCCAGATAGCTAGACAGGTGTCGGGTGTTCACCATGATGAGGTTTTTATTTCGGCTCTTTTGAACGATCTGGGCACGGTTATTGTCCTGAAATATATGACCGACGATTATTATAAGATTCAGGAACGATCAGAAGACGATAAGATTAACCTGATGGATATAGAACGAGAAATTTTAGGAATAACAACAAGTGAAATCGGCGAATACCTTGCCAACTGTTGGAAATTTCCTGAGAAAATAACGAACGTTATTTTATACAAAGATACTCCTTATGAATTAACCGATGAGATAGAACACGATTCAGAGCAAATCAAGATGATAAAAATCGTATCTCTCGCAAAAAAAGCGTGCGGATTACATTTTGGAGTAGACCAAGATACACAGTTGTATCACAATCTATTATCTGATCTGGGTGTCTCTGAACGGATGGTATCCGATTTGATTTCTTCCGGTAGGTCGCCTTCAGATTTTGACACGATTATCGGATCATAATTTTACAGGGTGTCTTTTTTTTGAGATCGGTTTGAGTTTTTGCCCACATAAAAGTTCTTCGTTATAGACGCGCAGGATTTCCGCTACGCTCCATGCTTGGGATACTGCCCCACGAAAGTAGTACGGCAGGTCGCCGTCGTAGATTTCCGATAATGTACCTAACCCGCCGACCAGTATGATTTCTTTAAACGGTTTAAGCAGGGATTTTACAAGAGCGGTATTTTGTTGCGTTTTCCCTTGTAATTTCGTCAAACTGCTTATGTAAAATCCCAACAACCAAGTCCATACAGATCCTTGATGGTAAGCTGTATTACGTTTTCTCTCCGCTCCCCTATAGTGAGAAGCAAAATAAGGGTCGTCCGATGAAAGCGATCTTAATCCGAAGGGGGTATAAAGTTTTTCCGTGACAATATTTATTATAGAAGACCAATACTTTTTGGGAAGTACGCTAAACGGTAAACCAACGGCAAGAATCTGATTGGGGCGGAGCATATTTTCTTTGTAACCGTTGTAGATAAAATCGTACAGATATTTTGTTTCGGGATTCCAAAATATTTTTTGAAAGTTTGTGCTGATTTTCTTTGCGGTATCGGCATATTTTAGCGCATCAGACAAACAGTCGGTTTTGTTCATTATATATTCCATTACCTTTATCGCCTGATACCAAAGAGCGTTTACCTCCACAACCATTCCTCGTCTGATCGGTGCGTGGGTATGTATGCCTATTGTATCCATCCATGTTAACGGAGTACTGTTTTCATCGAATTCAATAAGACCGAGATCGTTCATTTTTATACCGAAAAGTGTACCTGTTTTGTATGATTCGATGATTTCTCTCAGGTAAGGTATAACCGTTTTAGCGAAGGCGATATCGTTTGTGTATCTCAGATATTTGTACAAAGCGTAAAAAAACCATAACGAGCTGTCTGCCGAATTAAAAATCGGTTGATTATTGTCATCAAAATAGTTTGGTAACAATCCTTTATCTACAGATCGGATTGTTTTATGCAGAATCTGTTTTGCGATATCGAATCTGCCTGTGGCAAGTGTTAAACCGGGTAGCGATATCATAGCGTCTCTAGTCCAGTCGCCGAACCAGTGGTATCCTGCTATAATTGTGGAGTTGGGGGAATCGTTCTTCTTTACGATAAACGAGTCGCTTGCCAGAATCAAAGGTTCTATGAATCGGTCGTTTGGCGGGATATTTTTTAAAAGAGTGCTTCTTCGGTGTATCTCTTTGTCTTGCCATATATCAGGATCAATATCCACAAGAGGTTCATTTGAGAAAACAACCCATGCGTCATACTTTTTATGGTTGGAGAAGGTATATATTAAGTGTCCCGGATTATAGAGGTCTTCGTGGCAGTCGAACCCGCGATACGCCTCTTCTCTGTACTCAAAGTTGTTGTACCAGAACTCTTTTTCGTGGAAGACGTCTGCGCAGTGATAGATATACAGAGGAGGCAGATCAGATGAGATAGGTGTTATGAGCACAGACTTTTTCTTAACGGAGATATTTTCTACACTTGCATCGTTGCCTTTTCTAAGAGCGTGAAAATATCTTAATCCCAGCATCGGACGGATATAAAGATCGACATCACCCTTGTTGGGGAATATATTATATTTTACGACAGTCGCATTTTTGCCGTGGGGCATGAATACGGTTTTTTCTATCCTGTATCGATCGATTTCGTAGATAAATTTGGGGAACGGAGTCAGCCTGAACTCTTTTAAATATTTATTGCCGTTTGGGAATATTTTGTCCGGGTACTGGTTACAAGAGAGGCTGTATTTATCGCCTCGGATAACAACGGTCTCCTCCGCTTTAGAGACAATTAGATGTCTGTTAACCGGTGGATTAAGAGATGTCACTAGAAGACCATGGTATCGGCGTGTGTTGAGCCCTGTTATTGTTGATGAACAGTAACCGCCCGTACCGTTAGTCTCAATCCACTCCCTGAGCATTGACGAATGAATGTTTTTGCATATAGACTCTTTAAAACAAAGCATCATAAACCTTTTTTTTTAACGGAGTTATATTATATAATACGCAATAAGTGAAAATTTATTACAGAAATAAAATAATTGGATACAAATGGATCCTAGAATAACGGCGTTACTATGTGCTTTTTCGGCGGCGGTTGCCGATTGCCTGACCAAAAAATATCTCAGTGATGAGAATATCTATATCGTCTATTGGGTTAGGATCGGATATACAATACCTGTTTTATTGATATGGGGTAACCTGTTTCCGTTTCCGGAGTTACCGATGGGTTTTTGGCTTATCATGATCCCGCAGGTTTTGCTAGAGAGTTCCGCCGGTCTTTTGTACGCAAGAGCGATACAGGTATCTCCTTTATCGGTCTGTATTCCTTTTATGGCGTTTACACCTGTGTTTTTGCTTTTGGTCGGGTATCTGGTTTTGGGTGAGGTTCCTTCTGCTATGGGGTGTGTGGGTGTTGTTTTTGTTGCGGTGGGAGCGTATATGTTGAATCTGCATCAGAAAAAAACGGTTTTTTTGAGCCGATAAAAGCGATCTTTCGGGAAAAGGGGTCAAGGATGATGTTGATGGTGGCTGTATTATACACTTTTTCCGCCTCGTTCGGTAAAAAAGCCTTGTCTTACACGACACCCGAATTTTTCGGTGTTTTCTATATGTTGTTGGTTGCGATAATATGTTTTCCGATAATGCTGGTTTTGTCCGGCGGTAAACTGAAAGCTTTTGTCGCTAAACCTGTAATTTTTCTGTTGGTAGGCAGTGCGATGGGGGCGATGATAATAACTCATTTTGTCGCGGTCGAACGGATGCCGGTGGCATACATGATAGCCACAAAACGTATGAATCTTCTGTTTACTGTTTTTATGGGACACTGGCTTTTTAAAGAAGAAAGATTGATTCAGAATGTGTTGGCTTGTATAATCATGGTTCTTGGGGTTTTTATAGTCGCTGTTTCATAGGAGGCAAAAATGGTTTTTTTTCTGATTATTGCTGGGATTGCGAGACTGGTAATGAGTTTTCTCACCTTCATAATCGCACGTGACGGCGC
>CAZFUR010000119.1:0-6317 GCA_964522245.1 uncultured bacterium
TATGAAACAATATTTTGAGGGGTGGAGCCTGAAAAACGGTGCGTGGGTTAACCTTGTATACGGATTTATCCCGCAACAGAAAACGACAAAAACAGCGCAACAGAAAATCGTAGAACAGAAAATAAACGTTTTTCTGGCTAAAATAGGGTTTAATAACGATGAGTTCCTGCGAGAACAGATAATCGCAACGTACCGTAATCGATCCGAAAACCCTGTCTCCATGAACCTGTTGAGCGGATCGCAGATATCACGGTCTATACTGAAAAAGATGATACGTTCACGGTTTGATTTTCTTTTTCCGAAACTGGTTGCTCTGACTCAAGATCTGGATATTCGGGAACCTTATCTGATAAGGTTTATACATGACGTGCAAAACCTGATTGAGGAATATGTAGATATCAGATCGACCGTGACGACTCAACAGGTAGGAGGGAATCGCACGCTGATAGATCAAAGTCTGTAAAAAAGTTCTCGCCGTCCCGTCCGTACTTGATCTCAAATCGAGGCTGTTTTGTAGTTATATCATTAGAGGGGTTAACGATTCGATAAGAAAATTTTTCACAAAAAAGGTTATTCTGCCAGATACTTTTTTATTCTGGGTTGATCAGGTCTCAAACTCAACGATTTACGCCATAACTGTTTTGCCTTGTCAAACTTGCCCGCATCAGCATATATCGAAGCCAAATTATTCAAATACTTCACCTCACCCGGATTTAAACGGATCGATTCTATCAAATCGGATTCCGCAAGACCAAATTTACCCATTTTATAAAAAATCGATGCTCTAATCGGATACGCCATCTTGTTATCGGAATCAAGCGAGATAACTTTGTCCAACTCCGCCAGAGCGTCTAAATATTTCTTTTCGCTAAACAGAACCTGTGCCAGAACAACACGCAGATAACCATCATTGGGCAACTCGCTTAACCCTTCGGATAACGTTTCGTGAGCTTTATCGTACGCTCCCGTATCAACATAAACCCACGCCAAAGCGATATACGCCTGACGGTTTTTCTTATCGATACTCAATATCCGCCGATAACACTCTATCGACTTGGCGGTCTGACCCGACTTGACACAAACCCTCGCCCACTGAAACAAACCACGCAAAGAAGTATCATCAAAATCAAGAGACTTACAAATCATCTGTTCCGCCCGATCGTATTTGCCTTGTTTCTCATACAGAACGGATAACCGATAATACCCCTCGGGCGACTTCTTTCGTAACGATACGACTTTCAGAAACAGGCTTTTAGGCAACTCATAATGACCTTGATTCATATATATGACACCCATATTTGTGTAAACTCCTGCCACGTCAGGGTCTATGGATCGTGCCGTAAAATACTCTTTGAGTGCTCTGTCATAATCGCCACGCCGAAAATAAACGTTACCCAAATTAACATGATATGTCGCTTTACCCGCACATGCAGGCAGTTTTCTGCTATTCGCCAACCACAAACTCTCATCGGATCGCCAATCGAGCCCTCTGTGCATCAAAACTACTCCGTAGGAGAGTATTAGCAAACCAAACACCGCAACGGTTATCCGTTTATTTATTCTCATCTGACCTGCAAACGCCAACCCGATCAAAACAGCAAACCCGGCACAACTAAAATAAATGTACCGTTCCGCCACGACAGCTCCAAACGGAATAATGTTGGATACGGGGACAAAATTAATCAGAAAAAATAATCCCCAAAACAGATTTTTACGTCTCAATCTGAACAATAATCCCAGAATCAACACCGTTACAATCAAACAGAAAACCACCGATCCCTCAAGAATCGAGTCGTACAACTTAAAATCATAATCCGCCACAAGACCGATCGGATACAATAGCAATTTGACGTAAAACAAAAATATACGGGGAATGTTAATAACCGTTGATAGAAACCCTCCCGTTAAGTAATCAGCCGATTTTGATTGTTGGTAATAGACAAAAAACCTCAACCAGAGATAAACCGTACTTGTTATTATAGACGGCAACAAAACGGTTTTCAGGTATTTTGGTCTAAAAATGTTTTGTTTATAGTAGGTTCTCATCAAAAGCGGTAAAACCGCTATATACGATATTCCCATCTCTTTACTGAGCAGAGATATAAAAAATAGTGCCTGCGCCGCCAAAACATAACATATTTTTTCCGAATTCAGGTATTTTAGAAAAACCAATATTCCTATCATATAAAACAAAAACCCCCACAAATCTTCCATATAACTCATGCAAAAAACCGTCTCCGACAAAGCAGGGTTCAGGAAAAATAGCAACCCGACCAAAAACGCCGACAAATCCGTATGTTTTAGTCTCACTAACAGGATAACCAACAAACAAGCGTTGGCAAAATGAATCAAAAAATTCAATAGATGATAAGGGTACGGGTTTAAACCAAACAGGAAATGTTCAAAAAACAACGTCAACGGAGCAACAGGACGGAACGTCCTCTCGGAAGAGACCAGAAAATAATCCGATCCGAACAAACGGGGTAGATTATCAATATCCTGTACGTAATGGTTATTCACAAGCACCATTTTATCGTCGTAGGTAAAACCGTTGGGAAAAGACGGGGCGTAAAAGAGTATGCCCGCCAAAAGAAGTAGTAGAAAAGGTATGTATTTTTTTATCATGCCTCCTCAAGGCGACAGGTTCGAGCTGTCTACATATCCATGATAATTTTTTTGGTAGTCTTGAAATGGATTTTAGCGACTTTCTGTAAAACCTCGACACCATGTTCTCGGACAAGCGTTTTAGCCATTTCCTCAACCTTTGATGATGCGCCTTTCGGTATGGTCACGCCAAACTCTTTGGATATCTGAGCCAATCTGGCGATAAACTCGCCTCTTGCCAACACCGACGCCGCCGCAACAGCTAAATCTTCTTCGGCGCGCACTTTCTGTACAACAGGTATGTTTCTGCCTCGTTTCATTAATGCGTCAAGCACAAATTTGTTGTTACCGAATTTATCGACTATCACCTTATCACAATCGACCTTGCCAAGCAGGTTTTCTATCACTCTGGCATGACCCCATGCCAACAATTTGTTCAGGTTGCCGATTTTATCGTACAGACCATTATACCGTTCAGGACCGATAACTACTACCGAGTAAGGACACATAGATATAATTTTTTCTCTGAATACGACTATTTTTTTATCGTTAATCAGTTTGCTATCTTTGATACCGATTTTTTTGAGTTTTTTTTCTGTATTTTTATCCAAATATACTCCCGCTACCACAAGCGGACCGAAATAATCGCCTTTACCGCTTTCGTCCACTCCGATACGCGGTTCGGTGGAATGGAGTTCGTTGTAGAGATCTTCGTATCCGAAATCGATTTTTTTCAGCAAGACAGGTTCGAGGTAAAACTGTATAAAATCGGTACATCCTTTACCTTGAACCAACAGTTTACCGCTTTTATAGAGGGTTACGGTAAGTTTATCTTTTGAGGCGGAAAAAAATGCGTACGGTGTTTTTTTCATCAAGAATCCTTGACCTTCAAGGTATTTTCTCAACACGGGATAATGAATAGAATTAAGTGCTACCGAATAAGTGGTCACGGCTTTCAGTTTTTCCAATTCAGCGGATTTCATTTAGTCTCCTTAGATATATCGTTATTTTTTCCGCGTTTATTTAATTAATATTGTTATTCAGGTTCAACAGGTACCGCTCGATCAGCAAAAACGCTTTTTCCAACGCTTTTGCCCGATGACTTATTTTGTTTTTTATATCCACGTTCAGTTCTGCGAAAGTCAAATTGTAGTCTCTGACGACGAATAGAGGATCATATCCAAACCCGCTTTGTCCCCTTAGGTATGTGGATATTTCCCCGTCACACACACCTTTCAAGGTACCTATCAGTTTGCCCGGCACGGCGATGGCTATTACGCATACAAAACGTGCGTGCCTTTGTCCTTGTGGGACGGACTGCAACTCGGATAAAAGTTTCTGGTTGTTGGCGTAATCGTTTGCTCCTTCGCCTGCGAACCGTGCGGAGAAAACACCCGGTTTACCGTCTAGAGCATCTACTTGTAGACCTGAGTCATCGGCTAAGACGAGTTTTTTTGTAAACTCCGCTATAGCGGTAGCTTTTAAGACGGCGTTTTCCTCAAAGGTTTTGCCTGTTTCTTCTACTATCGGAGCTTGAGGATAATCGTCTATGGATCGGATATCCAGTTCGAGTTTTTTTAAAATACGTTTTATTTCTCTTTTTTTGCCAAGGTTTCTTGTAGCTAAAACTAACTCTGTCATATCAGTTGGTCTTTCCGCTAATCGCTTTAGCCTGCAATTTGAGTAATTGGTTTATACCGTTTTGAGCAAGGTCGATCATATCGATACATTGTTGTTTGGAAAATGGATTTTCCTCCGCCGTGCCTTGAACCTCTATCAGGTTACCCGATTGAGTCATTACTACATTCATATCTACTTCGGCGTTAGAGTCTTCTGAATAATCCAGATCCAGCATTTGTTGTCCGTCTACAATTCCCACACTAATAGCGGCAAGGTTTTCTTTGATAGGATTTTTTTTCAATGAACCGTCTTTGAGCAGTTTATCCACAGCGATTCTCAATGCTACGAACCCACCGGTTATAGATGCCGTTCTGGTACCTCCGTCGGCTTGCAGGACGTCACAATCTATCCAGATAGTCCGCTCGCCCAACAATGACAGGTCTATCACCGATCGAAACGATCTACCGATCAGTCTTTGTATTTCATGAGTGCGACCACCTATTTTGCCTCTAGCCGATTCACGTTGCGAACGAGCACCGCCCGCCGAAGGCAACATAGAATACTCCGCCGTGACCCATCCTCTGCCGTCTCCTTTGAGCCATCGAGGCACAAAGTTATCGATTGTGGCAGAACATAACACTTTGGTTTTTCCGAACTCTATCAGTACCGAACCTAAAGGATTTTGAAGGAAATCAGGAGTGATGACAACTTTGCGTAACTGATCGTTTTTTCTGTTATCTGATCTCATAACTGATCCGTTCTATTGAAAAATGTGGATACATCGTTAAAAACGCAAAGACACCGTATCTTCTACAAACTACAAGCCCCAAAACTACAAGCCCCAAAACTACAAGCCCCAAAACTACAAGCCCCAAACTACAAGCCCCAAACTACAAGCCCCAAAACCACAAAGCACCACCCAGTGAGGCGAGCCCCGAGAGCGGATTCAATATACCAATAAAACGTCTCCGAAGTCAATAGGATTTTTGAGAGATCTTATCAATCCCGTCACCCAACATACTACACCTTTTTTTTTAAATTTATACCTGGTCTCAATCCAAAGTCAAATTGTAGTGTATAGATAATAGAGGGAGAAGTATCCAACGCTCCATAAAAAACTTAAAAGAAAAATGTCAAAAAAAAGAACGTTTATGCCGAAACAATAAAAGGACGTTTTATCAAAAAAAAATTAGGAGCATTATGAAATTCTGGGACTTTATGCGAACCCTTAAAAGCGATATCTCCAACGAAGAGTTCGCCAACCTTACAAAAATAGATATCGACCTGTTCAACAGACTGCAAGAGACACAGACCATTCCTTCAGACAGTATGCTAAAACAGATCTGTGACGGAATCGGTTACGAACCCTCCGACCTAATTTTTAGAGCACATAGAGAAAACGGTACCGGCGATATACGCTCATTCACTCCGCCACAACCGATGTTCCCCTCTCTCAGAAAACAGATCATAGATTTGTGCACAGAACAAGATTTCATCAAAGAATTCTTCTCGCCTTACGATCTAAGTTTCATGGAAGAACTGATCTATTTCGCTTTCTACTTCTTTTCTACATATCTTGGCGAAAAGTTTTTCCAATCCGACAGAATGGCAAAATATGTAGCCCTAAACTATCCATCCATAAACAGGGAGAAAGAACGGAAAAAAGTCGGGTTCATCGCATCAGGTTCACCGGATACAAACTTTTTTGAAGAATGGCTGACAACCATCGAGAAAAAGTTGTCGAAAGGTTTTAATTTTCAAAAATTTCCCGAGTTCCCCGACCCGAAAGATTTTTCTCAAGAAGAAAAGTTCCATATGGCGGTAAACAATTATAACGATTTTCTGAAAAAACATGCCGTTGCGTTCTCAATCTACCTATCTTACACTAAAGGTATGCAATCTATAAAATACTGGCAGTTTTATCCACTCCGCAACAGCATAAAAATCATCGATAACGATAACAACGACTATATCTATTACCTCTGTCCGCAACACGTTCTGCAACAACATATGGATACCAGAGAAACAAAATTCATACTGCAAACCACACAACAAACGGCAATACCGATTCTAAGCGAGGTAAAATCGCCAAA
>CAZFUR010000120.1:0-6316 GCA_964522245.1 uncultured bacterium
CAAACCCAATAAATATGGGAACCGTATTTTAAAATATCTGACGTGTAATATGAAGTGGGCAAACGCTTTAATTTAATAGGCATAGTCGGATCAGATATATCAAAAACCAATAACCCGTAATTAGTTACACTAACATATAGTCTATCACCATCAATACATAACCCCGTACAATGCCTTGAGGAGCCATATTCAATAGAATTAAGCGACTTTATATCACCCGGATCTCTTACGTCATAAATTTGTAATAAAGCACCATTACCTTCACTAGCAATTATATAATCACCCGACTCCGTTATGACAGACCGATTGATGACGTTATATGTTTTATCGTAAACATCAATCAAAACAGGATTGTATCTATCGGTGATATCCATAGACACAATATGACCTGCTCCCAAACAAAACAAATTGTTTCCGTTAGCCAAAACATGATCGACTCTCAATTTGATAGAGTTCACTATTTTAGTATTGGGAATGTCTTTGATATCGACAATATACAATCCATTCGTACTAGCAGATAAATATATGGTATTGTCAACTATGATAAAATCATATACGGCAATTGGAAGGTCAATAGTTTTGACAATTTCCAGAGACTTAGTATCCACAATACGCACATTTCTCTCGCCTAACACAAACCAGTAATTATTTTTAACAGCAGAATGGTAAACACGACCGTTGAACAAATTTGATCCATAATAACGATACTCGGCATTTAGAGTAACCTGATCTTCCGTCTCCAACGATTCATTGTCTTTGACAACAACTTTAAATGTTATCGACTGAGACAAAGAATCACGTGGCACAAAGTATTGGACAGTTTTGGTCGACAAAACAGCCGGGTTAGCGGAATAATCATTATCGAATTCTATCGACTCACCGTTTGCGAAAACCTCTATAGAGCTGATTGAGGGAGACACACCCAAATCATAAAGATCTATGTTCAAAGTAAGATCGGCATCCGCCTGAATAGGGTCGCCGTCTTTATGAGATGTTATGCTCACTACCGGCGCTCTATTCTCTACATAATCGACAGTATGCACCACCGTATTCCCCATGTTTCCCGAAACATCATAAGGGGTGATACTGAAAATATGATCGGTTGGAGAATCTATGGTAATAGGAAAACTGAAATCGACTAGTCTATTATTGAGCCAACCATCCGGTAGATTAACTGTATTAGAATCGTTATCAGTCTCAATGACGACATGGTCCACACCTAGATTATCCGACACCGTAAATTTAAGATCCATCGACTGATTGATAGTCCCCTCATTATCGCAATCGACCGAAACAACCACGGGAAGATCAATATCCACGACGGAATTAAGAGTAATCAGCTCAGAATAGCCCACATTTCCATTAAGATCCAAAGCCCTAACTTGAAATGTAAAACTATCGTTATCCTCCGGAGAATAATACAATTTATACGGTACGGAATATGTTTTTTTATAAGGTTTAGAGTTTATCAAAAACTCAACCGTAACAGCATCATCATTAGGTATATCCACAACAAAACACGCTGTATCATTTTCCAAAACGGTATCACCATTACTATGGGACGTAATATTTACGATCGGCGCCTGAGAATCATTAAACATAGTTATTTCATACACAGATACGCCACTAGCATAATTTGTTACAAACAATTTGTTACCATAAATATCTATACCGTTACAATAATATGTATACTTAATACTACCTGCGTATTTAGGACTGATTCTGTCGGATATATCATAAACATCAACAGCATAACCGGCATGGGAAACAAACATATAATCACCGACACATCTAACATAACCAAAATTTCTGCCCGGATAATCGTACACCCAATATTGAGGAGCGTCTGAATCAGATGCGGTACTCGCGTCAATAACGATTATTTTAGACCCTGACAAGACATATACGTACCTATCATCAGAGACAAACATATAACTAGACGACTGAATAGGAATAGACCAACTTGTTTCTCCTTCAAGAGAATCGGGATACTTTATATTCGCACCCGTTAGAGCACCATAAAAACCCCAAAAAGCATAATCTCCCGCTATTGCCACAGTATACGAATAATAATTTTTCTCACGAAAATATTTTTCTCCAACCTCATGAAAACTCATCACAGGTGAATCCGGGTTAGAATAATCAATATCACCCACATTAACTACCTGAAGTTGTCCTGTCTGGGCTATAGAGAACATAATATCGCCTCTAAGTTTCAGGTCTCTACCTAACTGATAACTATTTAGATAACTATAAGTCCCCGCAAGATGGATAGAGGTCGGATCCCCAACATAAAACACTTTTACCGTACCACCCGATCTGGCGCAAAAATAGACAAAGTCACCTTGTACATCCAGTTTATACATACTTTGAACCGAAACGCTATATGTTTGTCTGTTAATCAAATCCAATGTCTCAAAACTGTTGGTATTAGAAAGATACGCCCATTCCGGGTCAACCTCATAAGAAAGGTTCGCCTGGTCATCCACTTTACCGCCCATCACCCTAATATCATAACAATAACCGATAGAAGTTCTATACGACCTATAAGTCTCACCGCTATCAACCAACTCTTTAACTTTAAATAGATTATTTAACGTCACCGGATCGGATAAGACTACGTTCCCGCTCATATCCATGGCTTTAGCTGTTATTACGATTTGTTTACCTTTATCATAAGGTAGGTTATAGGTATAAGTTAAAGAGATATCCGTACCGGTAGAAACAGTTTCATTGTCTATCAGAATTTCGACGAAACTGATACGATTATTATCACTCGCATTCACTTCTATATCGATAGATCCCATACCACCGATAACGGGAGTATTTTGTTCAGGGGATACAATCCGCACATACGGCGCAGACAGATCATCATTGACATCAACAGTCATATCTTCTATCACCGATACATTCCCGTTAACATCCGTGCACGACGCAGATATAACAACCGGTGCAGGCGGATTACCGAACGGCACAGTATAATGCATCTCAAATGGCGCAACAGTAAAAACAGTTTTCGTATCGTTTACGTTCAAAGTAACCGATTTCACATCCACATTATCTTCTGCAGTTATATACAGAAAAATTTCTTCGCCTTCATAAATGGCGTCTCCCGTCGGGAAATAATGAAGTTCAAGATCGGGACAAATTGTGTCTTCCAGAACATTGATCGTCACAGCTAAATCGTCATCCGATACAACATTGCCGCCTAAATCTTTGGCAATTGCGTTAAAAGAAACAATTCCCGGTGCCGTTGAATAAGGTATTTTATACTCATATTCAAATGGATACAGATTATCTACACCGACACTATTTCCATCGACGGTAAACACAACCGAAACCCCGGTTTCATCGTCTGCGTCAGCGAATATTTTCAAGGTATTTCCTTCTAAGACTTCGTCATCGGGCAATATTTTTACCGATCTAAGTTTAGGAGGTTCCAGCGCTCCGCTAATCAACCTTACAGCCTGCACGCCTCCATCCATTGCGAGGAAACAGTAATTCCCTACAACATCTATCGCATTAATTTGTGTAAATCCGGAAGAGGTAACATCTATATACCCCAATCCCGCCATATTAGCAGGATCAGATACATCCACCATAGATACACTACCGCCGTCAGCGATAAAAGCGATAGTACCGACAATATCCAAACCGACCGCATTGCCCAGTTGTTCAGGACTGGATTTTTTTATCTCGATATCCAATCCGTTCAACGAAACACCTCTCAAGTTAAGTTCAATCAGATAAGAAAGTAGCCCCACGCCGTAATCGGCAACAAACAGAGAATCGTTAACCACAACCGTCTGTTTAGCCTTACCGGGGGTATCTACGAATGCGATACGCTTAATATTCTCAGGCACCGACACATCCAAAACGGAAACGCCATTATCCTCTTGGGAAACAACGATATAATCATTATATCTACCGACAGACACCGGCGTTATGAGAGCAAATTCGCCACACAGCTCCGGCAGATTATTTTTGACAGACACTACAAAAAATTTACCCGCATTTTTATCAGCAATATAAGCATAATCACCGACAACTTTAATACCCGTCGCAAAACTGAATATATTCTCCGTTTCACAGACCAATTTCAATTTTTGATCAACATAAGAATAAATATACATATTCGTTCTGCTTATTGAATAGATCATATTGCCGACCCGATCGATAGAAACTATCTGATGAGAGGCATCGTTATCAATAAGAGTCATGTTTGATGGGTCTGAAACATCTACAGCCAATATTCCGCCCGTATCATCCGCTACAAAAGCCACGCCATTAAATACAGCCAAATCCAATGCCTGAGCCGTACCGATTTTGCCGTCTGTCACGGAACTGATTAAAATATCCAATGTTACAGGATCGGATATCCCCACCTGCCCGATAGAATCGATAACTTTTGCCTTAACCGTTAAAACACTATCTCCCGTAATCTGAGGTATTGTTACGATACCGGTATAAGGAGCACTATTATCAGGTTCAGATTCGTATCCGTTTTGTTCCACATCATCAACATAGACGAAAAACTGAACGTTTTGTATTTCCCCTAAATCATCGGTTGCCTCTGCTTTTGCGTATAACGAAGCACCCGACGCAACAAGCGTATTTTCTTCAGGTGCGATCATTGTCGCTGAAGGGGGCTGGTCTTCGGTCACAATACCGTTTACTTTAACATGATTACTTTTCACACCCCTAAGGTCTTCTGTAACAACGTCTATAGAAATTGTCTGACCCGCTATCGTGCCACGAGCAATATAAGTAAAACCATAAGGAGCGATGTAATCCGTATACGAATATACGCTAGGCATCTGATAGAAATCGCCCTCCACAAAAAATTTGCCGTATTCTACTCCATACCCGTCTGTATCCTCTTTCTTGTAGTCCAGAAGAGACGGAGATTTAGACGATCCATAACTGGTATAATCCGCCATAAACCTGCATTTATCAAAATAAAGTTCTCCTCCATTAAATCCGTTTACCGTAAAGTATCCGCTATCTATCCAACAATTGACAAAATAGATGATCTGCCCCAACGCTCCTATGATAGGGTAAGAGTTACTCGCATGACCGGTAATAAGTTTACATCTGTTAATGATGGTCGTTAGATTAGCCCTGTCTTCAAATCTAAAACACGCAGAATAAGTCTTTTCCGTCTGAACCGATATTCCTTCGATAAACAACGTCACCGGATTATCGGGATTCGGCAGATTAACACAGAAAACATAATCACCGTTTGCTTTAACGATAATCGAATCGTTTTCCGGATCAGTGGTATTCCCCTTTATATGAACCAATTTATTGATATGTATGGGCGGTTCGTCATACACACCGGGTTCAATCAATATAATATCGTTTTCCTGAGCAACATCGATTGCCTGTTGAATAGTATTATAATATCCCTGACCGACATGAATCGTGTTTCTAGTCAACTGAGTACCCGAATCATTATCAATGATAACCTTAAAAGTCACCGATCCAACCGATTTTTGGGAACCTGATATAGTAGTATCATAAGCCTCGACACTGACATCCACAGCTCCTCCGCCTTCAATCACGCCAAACCCTTCATTGGGAAGGTTTAGTATAACCGTAGGAGGTATATCCGCTATGACAGATACAACAGCCTCCAAGGAACCCGATCTATTGCCATAACAATCTTCCGCAAATCCGTATACCGATATCATGTCTCCCACGGAACCGTTAGGGACATCAACAGCAGTAGAATACGGATAATACATATCAGAGTAGAACTGCGATATATGAGGAGAATTAACAGATATATCCACCGATGCCATAACATTATCATCAGTTACAACCGTAGATACAAACAAAGGATTCCCTTCTTCGACAAAATCGTCAACCACAACCGATATAGCAGGTACGTCATCAGTATCAACAGATAAACTGACAGTCGCCGGATCGGAAATATTACCGTTTATATCATAAGATACAGCTTGCAGAACAGTTTGAGTAACTCCCTCCTCCACTGCTCCGAAACCTGCAACGTTTGGCGACAGATTGATAATATTTTTATCAACCTTAATTACCGTATATTCCCAATCACCGTCCGGCACATAAAACAACGTTTTCCCCGACAACACGTTATTCAGCAATCTTGATGAACCATCGAAATAATCGTATACCGCGCCATACGCCGAACCTTCGCAATAGTTATTTTGCTCCAAATCCATCCAGTCGACAGAAGTAGCCGTACTACCCGGTGTAACGCCAACTATCCCCCGTCTAGAATCCAACGCCTCATCCGAGCCAACCGTTCCGTAAATGACCTGAATCAAACCGTTACTAT
>CAZFUR010000121.1:0-6311 GCA_964522245.1 uncultured bacterium
ATCATATTCCAAAAGCCTAGCCGGAAAAGATTCCAGGTCACCGGATTTATCTCTTATTTCCACAAACCAATCTTCTCTAAAAGGATCCTGCCCCAAATAATAGTTTGTGATAATTATGCCTGAAGAGCTAAGTATCGCTCCGCTTGCAGTATTAAGATACTTATCGGCATAGGAATATTTACTTTTTGCTAAAACTTTAACTACAGATTCTAAGCTGGCTTTGGCTACTTTTCCTCTGGATATATCTTGACGTTCACGTTCAAGGAACTGATCTAATTTTGCGTTTGTAAGATTGCGTTGTTTATCTAATTGAGCCAACAGATTAGCATTTTCGGTCTCAAGAGCTCTAATCCGCTCCAACAGTTTTATAATCTCGTCGTTTTTGAGTTTTTCCTCATTATCCAAATCCTCTTGCTGATGCAAAAGATTTAATCTATTTTGTTCTTCTATACTAAGATCTAACAATCCTCTTTGCCTTTCTTGGGCTTTTTTATGAAATTGGTCTCTTTGTTCTCTAGTAATCCAGTGTCCATAATATTTGACCAATCCTTTACGAATCTGAGCTTCCTCATACTGAGTTTTCTTTTTGCGATCTTCCTCCGACATCCATTCAATCGACTCTATCTTATCCCTCATGATAGACAACATATACTCCGGAGTATACGGCGATTCCACCTTAAGTTTTATAGCCTCATTAGATTCTTGAACAATAGTGCCTTTAATCAATCTCCCGTCTTTCAAAGATATCTGATCAAATCCAAATTCCCTAATAGGTTCAGAAATAGATGCAAGTTGTTCAGGAATAGAATCATCAGATTCGGATACAACAGGCGGTTTAGGCTGTTGAGTCAAATCAATTGTACTTTGGGGATCTTTTATAACAAAAGATCTGATAACTTTATCAAATACAGAGGCATACTTATCGGAATCTCTCGTTAGACAAGACAGAGTAATTTTATAGAGCTTAGAATGAGCGATTATTAAATAGACTAAGATTTTCTGTTGTAACGGCTCGTCAGAATTTTGAAAAAAATAACGACTCACAGATACCCTTAAGGCACTAAAACCGTCCACCTTAACCAGATCAAATGCTCTAATTTTGTTCAGATATCCTTGGTTTTCGTTTTTCAGTCCTTTTATAGCAGTATCTATAAAATCTTGATCAATTACAGTTTTTCTTTTAGCGACAACTGAAATCTCTAAATATTCCGTAAAAATATCCTGTTCCATGTTTTCAAACCGACAGACAACATTATTAGCAGTAACCAGTTTTTCCTTCCAGTCATCGGGAGGGTTAAAGCTGAATTTAAAAGTTTCATTTTTATAACCGTTTGAACCGCTCAAAAAACTTTCTTCTTTGATGATTTTTTCTTTTTCTTCACGAAGCCGTCTTATTTCCTGTTCAAGCGCGTCTCTTTCTCCTAGTTTTTTATATTTTTCTCGGGAAACCCACTGACCTTTATAGTTCTCCAACCCTTGATCCCGTTGTTGACGGTCGTAAGTGATAGACTGTTCTATTGTTTCATCGGGAACTTTTTTTATATATTGGATACTATCTCTGGAAATTTTTATATCGGAAACTTCGTCTATGTTGATTTTAATATAGGAGTCCCCTTCTTCTGTTATGACTCCCTCCAACAACCTACCGTTTTTCAGGTAGACCCTATCCTTCGGTATAGAGTGCTGAGAATATACCAAAGGAACAAAAAAGAAGATAAAAGACAACGGTAGTATAAAAAATCGTTTAGAAATTTTCATGATCGGAACAATTATAGACTTTTAGAACCATTTATGTCAATTTATTTAGAATAAAGATATATTTCTCATAGGCTCACAGTTTTTTTAGTTTTTCAAGATAAAACTGGTCTATCTTCTTCATATCCTCTTCGGAATAACTATCCTGAGGTTGAGCGATCAAAGAATCGGGTATTTCCCTCAAAAATCTTGACGGACTTGACACAGACAACTCTCCATATTTTGTCCTACCCAAACAGTAACTCAAATACAGTTCTTTTTGTGCACGAGTTATACCGACATAACACAGCCTGCGTTCTTCGGAGATATCTCCGTTATTTTCATCCATTGATCTAGTATGAGGCAAAATACCGTCTTCAAGACCAACCATAAACACTATAGGAAACTCCAGCCCCTTACAACTATGCAAAGTGATAAGAGTTAGACGATCTTCAAACATATCTGTTTTTGAATCGCCCGAATCAAGACTGATATAATTTAGATAATTTTTTAAAGAACCTGTATCGTTGCCTTGTTCTTCAAAATATCTAATATCCTCAATTAGATCATAGACATTTTGCATACGAGACTCTATTTCCGCTCTATCATCGCTTATCCTGGCAACTTCCCTCTCATAGAAAATATCTTTTATGAAATCAGTGATCAATTGCGCCAAAGTATTAGATGTTTGATTAGATTCTATCTTTTCAAACTGCTCTCTATAATCGGATATTATTTTCATAAAATCTTTTATCGCGACGGCTGATCGCTTATTGACCGTTTCGATAGTATCGATATTTTTTATAGCTTTTATTAAAGAAACCTTATTATCTAAACAATATTTGTTTAACGATTTTAAGGTGGTTATACCCACAGATCTAGGCGGAGTATTTATTATTCTAAGAAGACTAACCTCATCGTTAGGATTAATAATAAACTTCAAGAATGAGACAATATCCTTAATTTCTTTTCTATCAAAAAACCTTGTCCCACCCACAAAAACATACGGGATTTTGCTATGCCTGAGTTGTTTCTCAAACAACCTTGATTGATGAAGAGTTCGGATTAATATGGCAAAATCCTTAAACCTCAAATTGTTGCGCAATTTATGATCGAGTATCGTCTTAATAATCTCTTTACTTTCGTCTCTTGCAGTTGGGAAAGAAAATAGAGTTATAGGTTTATCTTCTTTCCGAGCCGACCACAATTTCTTTTCCCGCCGATACACATTATTCTTGATAACGCTATTAGCCGCTTCAAGAATTGTTTTTGTGGATCGGTAATTCTGTTCAAGGTTAATTATTTTCGTATTTGGATAATATTTATCAAACTGCAATATGTTGCCGGAATCCGCTCCCCTCCAACCGTATATACTCTGATCGTCATCACCGACAACACAAAGGTTACCGTATTTTTTAGCAATTTTATTGGTCAATAAAAACTGCGTATAGTTGGTATCTTGGTATTCATCGATCATTATATATTTGAATTGGTCTTGATATTTTTCTAAAACATCGGGATATTTTTCAAAAAGAACGAGTGTTGTTATTATCAAATCATCAAAATCCAGTGCATTAAACAGTTTAAGCCTGTTTTGGTATTCTTTGTAGATGGATGAGTTAACAACTTCGTCAGGGTTTTTAGCTTGAGATATGCTCGTTTTAGGATGAATAAATTTATCTTTATAACTGCTAATAGCGGTTTTTACGTCTTGAATCTTAATTTTATCCACAAGATGAGGCCAAACATCTTTGACAATTTTTTTCAAGATCGACATCTGATCGGATTCATCATAAATAGAAAAATTTTTACGGTAACCCAACCGATCAATATCTCGTCTTAAAACATATAAACTAAACGAGTGAAAAGTGGAAATATACGGTTGTTTTTTTGATCTAATCAGTTCGCCGACTCTTTCTTTCATCTCTTTTGCAGATTTGTTTGTAAAAGTTACGGCTAAAATATTCTCAGGTGGTATTCCTTTAGATATCATGTAAGCGATTCTATATGTGATAACCCTTGTTTTGCCCGTTCCCGCCCCCGCAAAAACCAAAACAGCGCCGTCAATGGTCGTAGCGGCTTCGTATTGCTGAGGATTAAGAAGATTTTTCAAATTTTTCATACACAAATCCGTTCCCTAATAGATCAATTAGGATATTTATGTGGCATCGTTTTAGAGACAATATTTAATAATTGACTGTGGATTTTTCCGTTAGACGCAATCAAGGTGCGTCCATACAGATAATTATCACCGCCCTTAAAATCCGATATTTCTCCTCCTGCTTCTTTAATAATCACCGCACTCGCCGCCAGATCCCATGGATGCAAACCATGTTCCCAAAAACCATCAAGCCTTCCGCAAGCGACATACGCAAGATCTATCGCCGCAGATCCGGGTCTGCGCACACCTTGTGTCGTCCTAAGTATCTGCTCGAAGCAATCGAAGTACCGGTCCATTATGGAAAAATTTCTAAACGGAAACCCTGTACCGATTATGGAATCGGAAAGTTTTTTATTGCGGGATACATGAATAGGTCTGCCATTTAAATAAGCACCCTCTCCGACGATAGCGTAAAAAAGCTCATCATGAGACGGATCGTAAACAACTCCAACAGACAAAATACCCTTTACAGCCAAACCTATGGATACACAAAACATGGGAAATTTATGGATATAATTGGTTGTTCCGTCAATCGGATCGATAATCCAGTACGGGTTGGAATCGCAGACTTTGTCTGGGGGCATCTCTTCAGACAAGACTCCAAAATCGGGAAACTCATCATTTAAAATGGCTAAAACAATTTTTTCCGACTCCTTGTCTATATCTGTAACGAAATCATTTTGTGCTTTTTTTTCGATAGACAGATCGGAGTCGATTTTATCCAGCAAAAATCTGCCTGCAGTTTTAGCCGCTTTTATAGCTGTCTTAAGTGCTTTTTTCTTCATATAATCTCCAAATAAGATAAACCATCCAGTCTCGGATGATAACCTTAATGGAGAAATTTAACAATAACTAAAACGTGTTATCAGGATTTTTTAGTAGTTTTCTGAGGTTTCTTTTCCGATTTTTGTGATTTTTTAGTAGTCGTTTTTTTAGCAGTCACAGTAGTTTTCTTTGTAACAGTTTTTTTTGCGACGGAAGATTTTTTTGCGGGTTTCACCGTCTCTGGTTTAGATATTTTTTTAACTTGCTTAACTGATTCAGGATTAGTTTTTACCGCCTCGACCGATTTTGTCTTTATATTTGGCGACGGTATCTGTGAATCATTAAAATCAAATAGAACGTTTAATTTTTTGATAAATTTTTTGAGAAGTGAATCGTATCCGTCAATAGATTTTTCGAACTCTTTAATTTTGACAAAATTTGATTCTAGCGAGAATGTTTTATGTTTTTTCCACTGAGTATAAGCTTCTTGACCAAGCTTATTGAATTCGAGTTTAATTTTACAATAATCCCAAACCATCAACGCATAATTTCTGACAATTTCCCAGCAAACGATCAAGGTAACAGACAACCATTTACAACAGACCAAAAAAGAGTCTTTAGCTTTCCTACAAAAATCCAAAAAACCTTCTTCCGTATTCCTTTTATCCGCACCCATAGAACATTCCCTTACTTTTAAAATCTTTAGTTTACACCGGTTCCGTCAAGGAATATATTTTCGACAGATTCATGAAGACGGCGAGCATGACGTTCCGCATTATAGCAACCTGAAAAAAACAGTGTCAAGCAAGAAAGAACAACTGCGATCGAAACAAATTTCATCATAATTTATCTCCTTATATTCTAAATAACCTATTAACCCTTTTCGACCAAAAGAAAATAAAATTTACAGTTCCTTTGATTTTGTTGAGATATTTTTCTCGCAGTTTAACAAAAAGATTTTCCATTTCTCTCCAGCGGAAAACCCACCCAAAGAACCGTTTTTGGGTATAACTCTATGACAAGGTATGATTATGGGGATACGATTTTTTCCACACGCCGAGCCAACCGCCCTTACCGCCGAGTTGCCCAAATAGCGGGCAACATCCGAATAGCTAACCGTCGTCCCGTAAGGGATTGTGGATAAAAACCGCCAAACATTTTTTTGAAACTCCGTGCCCGACAGATAAAGATCATATTTATCAAACCCAACATTTTCGCCGCCAAAATATCTATCAAGATCAAAAGAAAGTTCTTTTATTATATCGGGTACAGAAGACTTTTTTAGAAAATTTTTATCCGGAAAACAAATACGAGAAATCCGACCGTTTTCTAAGCAGACCAAAAAAATCCCCTTAGAAGTCTCACAAGGATAAAACATAATCAAATCCTATTCTGAAGATAAGAGATAACCCCCGCAGCAATAAAATGAAAATCCATTATATCCGAGAAAAGAATATTTAACGAATACTGGATATTTTCGTTATACAAAGAAAAAATATAGATACTCCACAAAGGAACAAGTAACATATAACCCGTTTTAGGAATCCAATCCATAGCCGTGCTCAAAACCAGCATAAAAGAGGTTACTATAACCATAAAAAGGATCATATTAAGAACCTTTTTCTTACCCATATAGATAGGTAATGTTTCC
>CAZFUR010000122.1:0-6309 GCA_964522245.1 uncultured bacterium
AGTAGTCAAATACTCTTCGTTCACAAAAACTTCCATTTTAATTATTCTTGCGATTGTTTTGCTGGAGACAACAATATCGTTCAATGCCGCTATATTCTGTGACTTACATTTTATAGTCATACGCTTTTGTATATGGAAATCACCGTCGATCAATTTTTGGAGGTTGTTCTCCAGATGTTCAGGTATTGCCATAGTTAAAAACCCTAATCCCCCCAAATTGATCCCAAGGATAGGTTTGCCACTGCAAGCAAAACTTCTCGCCGCCCTAAGCAAAGTACCGTCGCCGCCAAGAGCGATTAATAGATCTACTGAATCGCACAATTCATCTTCCGGCATATACAAATCAAGACACCCCGCCTCTTCAGCGACCTTTTTATCACTAACAAAGTATGTTGCGTTATTTTTATTAAAAAAGACAGCTATCCTGCCAACATATTCCACCGCCGCCTTTTTATTCGGGTTGACGAATAAACCGAATTTGCGTGGTACTGTTAAATTTTGATCGACCACAACAGATACTCCTTATTTCCCGCAGGTCCTTTAATCGGCGACCTAATCTTCCCGTTCACCTCAAGCCCCAATGCAGAGAAGAAGTCTATCATATCGTCCAGAATCTGACAAATTAGTTTTTCGTCTCTAACAACGCCGTTTTTACCAACTTTCCCCCTACCCGCCTCAAACTGAGGTTTTACCAAAGACAGCAAATATCCGCCTTTTTTCAAGATCGGGATCAACGCCGGCACAACCTTTTTTAGGGATATGAAAGAAACATCAATGGTGATTAGATCAACTTTTTCACCGATATCCTCTTCTTTTAAATACCGTGCGTTTGTCTCTTCGATCAGGATAACCTTGTCATTATTTCTCAAAGACCAATCGATCAATCCCTTTCCGACATCAACCGCATAAACTTTCTTCACCCCCGCCTGTAGTAAACAGTCCGTGAATCCGCCCGTAGAAGCCCCCGCATCAATGGCTATTTTGCCATCTAAACACAAGTCAAATCCATCAATCGCGCCTTGTAATTTATAACCGCCTCTACTGACAACCCTCTCTTTTTCCTTGACCGAAAAAACAGTATCCGAATCCAACATCAACCCCGGTTTCAAAGACGGGTAATGGCGCGCAGTCACCAAACCCGCCATAATAGAACGTTTAGCGCGCTCTCTGCTGGAATATAAACCAAGATCAACCAGAAGCTGATCAACCCTTTGTTTTTTGCCCATTTATTAATCCGAGATTGACAGAAAAGATTTCGTAGATATTTTATTTAAAAATTTTGTAATACTATTTTGAATGCCTTCTTTATCCAAACCACACAAATGATACAGTTTATCCAACTCACCATGGGGAACGAACTTATCTTTGATACCCAATCTAAGCATTGGAATATCAGTAAGACCCAATTTGTTAACGGTTTCTAGCACAGCTGAGCCAAACCCTCCTTCGATGGCATTGTCCTCGATAGTTATAATCGGTTTAGGACTAATCAGTATAGATTTTATCAATTCTTCATCAATCGGTTTAATATATCTTGCGTTAACAAGCCCGATCTCTATACCCTGTGCGCTCAAATCTTCACAAATCTCGTCAGCAATATAAACATGATTACCCAAAGTAATAATTACCGCATACGAACCTTTCCTCAACAACTCACCCTTACCGATCGCAATAGGTTCAACAAATTCATCTTTAAAAGGGACAGGTATTTTATTTCTAGGTATTCTTATAGCGAAAGGAGCATCATGTTCCACTCCCGACTTCATCATAGCTTTAAGTTCCATACCGTCTTTCGGTTGAGCAATGACTATATTTGGAATAGCCCTCAAATAAGACAAATCAAAAACACCGTGATGAGTCGGTCCGTCTTCTCCGACTAACCCTCCCCTATCTAAAACAAAACATACAGGAACGTTTTGCAGGCAAACATCATGAATAAACTGGTCATAAGCCCTCTGCATAAAAGATGAATATATCGCTACAACCGGTTTAAGTCCTTCTTTCGCTAATCCTCCTGCGAATGCAACGGCGTGTTGCTCCGCTATACCGACATCAAAAAACCTATCGGGATAATTTGCGGCAAATTTTTTCAACCCCGTCCCTGAACACATTGCCGCCGTTATAGCCACTATCTTATCATCAACGGAGGCCATTTCAGCCAAAACATCGCCAAAAATATTTGTATAACTGACAGGTTTTGATTTTGTTTTAGATTCTCCGGTGGAAATATCAAACGGAGCGGCGCCATGGAACGCTTCAGGAAAATCCTCGGCAGGTTTATACCCTTTGCCTTTTTTAGTAACCACATGGAGAATCATCGGTTCAGGATTATCTTTGATACTGTTCAAAATTTTAATTAACGATACAACATCGTGACCATCCACAGGACCAAAATACCTAAACCCCATTTCTTCGAAAATCAGACCGGGCACAATCAACCCCTTAATGCTCTCTTCCACCTTATGAGATGTTTTTACGACACTGTGCCCTATCGTAGGGATTTTGCCAACCCACTGTTCCATATCTTTTTTCAATTTATTGTACATAGGGGCTGTAATAAGCCTGTTAAGATGAGCGGACATACCACCAACACTTTTTGATATAGACATCTCATTATCGTTTAAAATGACAAGAAAATTTTTCTTTCTATGCCCCGCATTATTCAACGCCTCATAAGCCATTCCACCGGTAAGAGTAGCGTCACCTATTACAGCGACAGCCTTATTTTCTATTTTTTGATACTCCATAGCCGTTGCCATCCCCAAAGCGACAGAAATAGCCGTATTCGCATGACCGACTATATAAGAATCGTAATCACTTTCATTTTGATTCGGAAAACCGCTTATGCCTTTGTAAGACCTTAGTGTAGAAAACCTCTGCGCCCTGCCGGTTAAAATTTTATGAGCATACGCCTGATGCCCTACATCCCAAACAATTTTATCTTCAGGGGTATTATATACATAATGTATGGCAGTGGCGATTTCAACCGCACCTAAACTTGAAGCCAGATGCCCGCCTCTATTAGAAACAACATCTATTATTAAATTCCTTATTTCTTGACAAACCTCCGGCAAATCGGACAACGAGACACCTTTCAAATCATCCGGTGAATTAATCCTACTAAGATAGTTTTTTGACATAAAACCGTTCCCTTTAAAATAAAAGATCTTCCTCGAAAGAGCCTGTGTATTCTTCTTTCTCATCAAAAATGCGATCAGAATTATCCGCCTCAGTCACACTACCCCGATCAGTATCAACCGATTGTTCTTCAGCTACGACCGCCTGCTCAACAACTGCCTCGCCCGATATTTCTTCTACCGATGTAGATTGAGGTTCAACAAAATCTTTATTTTCTGTTTTAATCTCTTTTTCAAGTTTATTTTCGGTTTCCTTCTTTGATTCAACCTGACCGATCTCTTTGTCTTTTTTATCCTCACTCGGATAAACCTCGTCAAAATCTTCCGTATCGACCGACCCATCTGCTTTTTTAACCAAAACCTCTACTTTTTTCTCAGCCTGATCCAAGGTTTTTTTGCAAAAACTTGATAATTTAATACCTGTTTCATAGTTTTTAAGTAACTCATCCAGCGTCAGGTCACCCGACTCCATAGACGCTACAATATTCCCCAAATCCTCTAAAGCCTGCTCAAACGTTTTCTTACTCATCTCAGATCCCCTGAATTAACTATACTACAATTTTTGTTTATTTATCAATAGATTTATTATCCTCGCAATAGACTCTATCAACTGTAGAAATCAGTTCTCCATCAGATAGATACGTTTTAAGTCTATCCCCAGGATTGATGTTTTTGACAGATTTCAACGCCTTTTTATCCGTAAGCCCCGTCGTGATTGAAAACCCCCTCATAATGATAGATGACGGGCTGTATGCGTGTAGCTTCTCGGTAAGAAGAAACAAGCTATTTTTTTTCTGATCCATACCCCGCAAAAAAACTTGATTCAATCTAAAATCCGAATCATCCACTTGTTGCTGTAACTGTTTTATCCTATTTATAGGTTTAGTAAAAACCCAACTTTTAGAGAGAAGGTCTAAGCGGTTATCCAATTTTGAAAGGTACTGTTTTGTCCTTAAATTCAACAACTGTTCTAAACCGTCTATCTTGGCGTAAAGCTCATCTTTACTGGCAACAACCAGTTCCGCGGCGGCAGAAGGAGTAGGCACCCTTAAATCCGCAACATAATCCGATATAGTCCAGTCGATTTCATGTCCTACCGCAGATATGATAGGGATTTTCGACCTAAAAATACTTCTTGCCACAATCTCTTCATTAAACCCCCATAAATCCTCGATACTGCCCCCGCCACGAGTAACAAGAATTACATCAACACCCCCCATATCGTTAAAAAGATCAATCGCGCCCGCTATCTCAGATGGAGCCTCCGCTCCTTGAACCCTGACAGGATTTATAATCAGATGAATATTAGAAAAACGTCTATTGATTACATTTAATATATCTCTTATAGCCGCACCCGTAGGAGAGGTAACTATGCCGATTTTTTTCGGTAAAACGGGTACAGGTTTTTTGTGCGATTTATCGAACAATCCCTCATCCATCAATTTTTTCTTTAACTGTTCAAAAGCCAGCTGCAAAGCACCAACCCCGCGCGGTTCCATAATATTAACCATAATCTGATACTGCCCCGACCGCTCATAAACCGTCACCTTACAAAATGCCAAAACCTTCATACCGTCTTCAGGTTTAAAAGGAAGTTTCCCTGCACTTGAACGATACATAACCGCCTTAACCTGAGTTTGTGAATCTTTAAGAGTGAAATAAAGATGCCCCGAAGAAGGACGCCTAAAATTAGATATTTCCCCCTCAATCCATATCTCCGCTATATTCTGTTCAAGCAGATTTTTCACTTCCGTTGTCAATCTGGAAACAGTGTAAATATCCGTTCTTCCATCAGTCGAACCAGAACCATCTAGAGGAGCTTCATAGATAGATTTTCGCGATATGTCGTCCAACATATTATTTCTCCAATTGGGTTATATTTCTAGCCAAACCTGTGGATTCATCTATATCAACAACTACACAATTTATAAATACATCTCCCGTAGCAACAGAAAACCTGGAAGGTAAAGAAGTGGTAAAATGCTTTAAGACAGGTTCTATTTCTCTACCCAAAACCGATTCTCTTGCTCCAACCATCCCCGTATCGGTCAGATAAGCTGTGCCCTTCGGTAACACTTTAGCGTCTGCCGTAGGAACGTGTGTATGTGTACCCAAAACAGCAGAAACCTTTCCATCTAAAAACCATCCCATTGCGATTTTTTCTGACGTAGCCTCCGCATGAAAATCAACTACAACTATTTTTGTCTGGCTCGATATTTCTCTCAACTCTTCAATTACAGCCGTGAAAGGACAATCGATCGGATTCATAAAAACCCGTCCTTGAATATTGACAACACCAACCTTAATACCGTTTTTGGCTGAAACAACACAACTGCCCCTACCGGGAGTCGATTTTGGATAGTTAGCAGGTTTCAAAACCCTCGGATTAGATCCGATTACGGAAAAAACCCCCTTGTTTCTCCAAACATGGTCACCGGAAGTAATAACATCCACCCCAAACGCAAACAACTCACTTATAACACTTTCGTTTATACCGGACCCTCCGGCCGAATTTTCCGCATTGGCAATACACAAATCTATATCAAACTCATCCCTTAGCTCAGGGAGTCTCTGTTTGACAGCCTGCCTGCCCGGTTTACCGACTATATCCCCGATAAAAAGTATATTCATTAAAAAATCCGATTACTTAGCATATTCAATACTTCTAGTTTCCCTGATTACAACAACCTTTATCTGTCCCGGATAATCAAGTTCATCCTGAACATTTTTTGCAATATTTCTTGCCAACAACAACGCTCCATCGTCATCTAATTGCTCAGGCTCAACGATAACCCTAATCTCTCTTCCTGCCTGAATAGCATAAGCTTTTTCCACACCATCAAAAGAAGAAGCGAGGTTTTCCAGATTATCCAGTCGTTTGATATACGCTTCCAAAGTCTCAGCCCTGGCACCGGGTCTAGCGGCGGATATCGCATCTGCGGCGACAGTCAATACAGCAAACACAGAAGTCGCTTCCACATCAGCGTGATGCGACTCAATCGCATTTACAACAACAGGAATCTCGCCATATTTTTTAGCCAAATCCGCTCCGATAGTCGCATGGGGTCCCTCTATTTCATGGGTAGTAGCCTTACCGATATCATGCAACATACCTATTCTTTTAGCCAAAGTCACATCCAACCCCAGTTCACCGGCCATTATTCCCATAATA
>CAZFUR010000123.1:0-2598 GCA_964522245.1 uncultured bacterium
CAACTGCATTAGTGACGCCGTCACCATCATCGTCTCCTGAAGCCGTAAACGAACCTGTATACTTATTTTCCCAATAATCCGGAAGATCGTTATTATTTGAATCTACAAACTCATCCGCACCCATATCACACTGGTCATCATCAGACGGATTGAAGGTAGTCGGACGGTACTCGTTATCCATGTCAGGGGTAAACAGACCGAATGGACTGGCAACATCCCTACATGGAGAATCTGATTTTAGATGAAAATTGCCGAATTTCGGATCGGCAAAATGAGGATCGCTTGATATGTTATTGTTTTGTCCCTTGAAATCCCCATCCTCAATATTAGAATATTTTATGCACGAGGATGATACATTATATATATCGTCGCCGCTTACCTCCCATATAATGGTATTGAATATTGTAGGGTTGTTATAACCATCTGAATAAATAGCTATACCTTTTTGAGCGATGTTTTCGGAGATAGTGGTATGAGCTATCTCCGGAGTACTGTAGCGTGTCATGTATATACCCGCTCCGTCAAGCGCCTTGTTTTTTGTGACAAGACAGTTTACTATTTGAGGTGAAGACTGATCTACCTTTATTCCGCTGGCGGATAACCCTACATTCTCAGTGATTTTACAATTCACTATCAGAGGACTGGAAAGCTGAATATCAAGACCGATCGTACCGCCTCGGATAGTCAGGTTTTTTAGGATAGTCGGTGAATTTGTGTAATTTTTTGATTTTGAAAAAGATATCACGGGATTACCGGGTTTCGCTACAATATCCACTTTTCCCGGATGAGGAGTGTACAAAACAGCCCTGTAACTATATCCGCTCTGACCGTTAAGATATTCATGATCAAACCATATCTGATTTAAACTGTAACTGGATAAGTACGTGTCTTTTGATAAATCGTATACACCATCGGCAAGTATAAATATCGCAGGTGAATTGCCTCCGACATTATATGCCGTAGAATCTAACGCTTCCTGAATTGACCCATACGGATCAGCTTGTGTCCCTGTTCCTCCCGAACCCTCATTATCGACATAGACCTTTTTAGGATCAGCAGAATTTTTAGGATTTGTACCGAGGAAATACTCCTCATAATTAGTCAATCCGTCTGAATCATTGTCATACATTGAATCCGGAGTACTGGGCATAAGTCCGTTTGAGACCTCCCACAAATCGGGCATTGAATCTTTATCCGTATCGCCTGAAACAGGATCGGTACCAAGATTTATCTCGGTATAATCATCTAATCCATCCATATCTGAATCGACCATACCCGGATTACTTCCGTAACGAGCAATTTCATCAAGATCGTTAATTGAGTCGTTATCTGTATCGCTCAAAAAGGGACAGGTCCCGTGCAACAGCTCAAGGCGATCAGACAACCTATCGCCATCTGCGTCTTTTTGATTGGGATCAGACCCTGAAATCAAAGATATATTATCTATCCATACACCATCCGAACCGGATACGCCATCTTCATCTTTTGAGTATATAAAACGAATGTCATAAGTACCGGCGGGCAAAAATTTAAAAAACTTAATCCAACCAAGTTCACCGCTATGAGCTTCTACAATAGTGTTATTTATTTTTATCAGAAAAAAATCACAATCCGCTTGAGTAGACACCTTGTAATCAAAAGAAAACAGATTGCCTTCGGTAATCGTAAAAGACAATCTTAAAACAGAATGTTCTTCGTCAGGCAATGTAGTAGATGTTCTAGCGGAATATGTCCCATCTTTTTTCTCATCGCTAACCACTGACCAATGATAGTCGCCCTCTTGGTTCCAATCCAATACAGAAAAATTACCCGATTCAAAACCGTCGAAAATCTTTACCAGTGCTTCATCATTATCCCTCAGACCGTCTTCATCAGTATCAGGATTAAGGGGATCAGTACCTCTATCCAAATTAGACAAGAAAATGCCTGTCCCCGTTTCTACAACATCTGTCAGCCCATCATTATCGGTATCGGGAACCCATGGATCGGTTAACATTAGATATTCATCTTTATTCAATAGACCGTCTTCATCAAAATCCTCAAAGCTATCAAGTATATAATCCCCATCATTATCTGAAATTAAAGGCGAGGTCTTTGATACAAGCAACTCATATGCGTCACTTAAACCATCATTATCATGATCATTTATGATATCCGGAATTTGGTCTCCGTTATTATCGTAACTTGCCGCAGCGACAATATAAAAACGGTAAGGAACAGAACCATCCGTCGGTTTTTTCCTTATTTTAGAACCGTTATCGGTAAAGACGGTATATGGCGAACTCCTCTGACACGTACCTCTTTTTACCAATCTCCAATACACAGTTGAGCTAAAATACGGTTCTTGAGAATATCTTTCCTCGGTACAATAAACCTCGTAATTCACAGTCCCGACTATACCGTCGTTCTCAAGTACTAATTTAACCTGACCGCTAGGAGTAATCTGCATTGACTTCAGCTGTAAATAAGGATTTACCTGTCCGTACGACGGACGGCACAGCACCACCCCTATAAACAGCATGCATAGTCCTAGACCAGCATAAACCATCATTTTGGGACGCATCTCATCCTCCTTTGTATTATTTCATTATTTTTAAA
>CAZFUR010000123.1:2608-6301 GCA_964522245.1 uncultured bacterium
AGAGAAGTTACTATAATGAATAAAACTCCTAAAATTATATAATATCCATAAAAACACAAATCCACTTTTCAGGCTTAATTTTTTTTTAAACCCTACAAGTCAAACAGATACACCTTATTAGTATTTCGGTACAATCCTTAATTATATTATAGCACCAAAACTTTTATTTTGACAGTTTTTGTTCGATTTTTACTTAACTTGTAACACCGAAAACCTCAATCGTATAACAAATTATGTCAAATAAGCGTAAAAAAACAAACAACTACACATTCCATTATACACCAAAAATGGGTATTTTGAAATAATTAATAGGTTTTTAGGCTCAATTAATTTTGTAACAGAGGAAAATAGGTATAAAAAAGCCCTCGATAAAATCAAGGGCTTTTTTTGTTAAAAATTATAACTGTTTTTATTTGCTAAATTTTCTTTTTATCATAAGAGCGAAATAAGACAGTCCAATCAGCATAAAAGTAGCAGGCTCGGGAATTGGAATTGCCGAAGTAGACATAGCCACTTCATAACCGGAAGAATTACCCACGTTATCAAAATCTCTAATCCATGCGAGTTCCCCATAATTATTCACACTCGGAGATAAATCGGTCAAATCATCATTTGTAATTGCATACATCTTATCCAGAACAAGATCAACAAGATAAATCTCGCCATCCAAAGCGTATGTAATAAATCTTCCGTTCGGACTCTGGTTGATAAAAATATATGGACTGGACTGATTGAATTGCCACACATCTTTTGTCTCTCCCGTATCGGCAATCCATTGCATTACATGAAACAGATCAGACCCATCATCTTTGTAGTAATATAATACAACATCCGTATTATCCGTATACGATACCCACGGCATACTCAGAAATGAATTTGACGTAATAGTCCTTGAAACAATCGGAGTAAAAACATCATTTACGTAATCGTAAAGTCCTACACAACTTCTTGAAAGATTGGTTACGGGATCTGTGTCATAATATCTGACGGTCATCCTATTATTACCAGATAACTTAGCATGAACAACATTGTACTGAGAACCTAGGGAATAGGTTGTCATAGAACCGCTGCTATGGTTATAGAACCTTATTGAGTGATTAGACCATGTCATATTTGAATTGTTATCCATACTATAATTGCTAGCTATTTCATTGGCAATGAGAGCAGGCGGATTATTCTGGTCGTAGAGATAAGTTTTTGATGATTTCTTTACAATTGATATATCGTCGCTATCAACTATATAGCGAGGTCTCATACCAGAATGATCATTAGTTACCTGATTGATGTTTTTTCCGTCATACCAAAACAGGTCTTGCTCAGAAAAACTGCCCGTAGTCCAACCACCCCAAGAAAGATGACCATGATTATTTATACTTACATCCTTATCGGCATAGTCATTATTGGTTATACGCTTAATTTGAATTGCCGACGCATTAGTGGCTGACAAAACCAGCGACAAAATAAACAACGAACAAAAAAATCTCATTTTCAAACCTCCTGTTAACAGATTAGTAGATGTATTCCATATAAGGATAACATATCCGGTCGTTTTTGTCAAAAACCAAGATCAACCGATGATGTAAAATATTTTCTGTAAAAAGGGTAATCTCCTTAATATTAAACCGAATACAATGTTTTATAAAAAAAAGGTACCCACAAAACGATTGAATTTTTGCAAAAGATCATAGATATATAATTACGCCTGAGAAGATTATCCATAACACAACACTAAGCATAAGGGGAATATCAGTTATTAATGTTATCGTCGGGTTGCCACCAAGCTCCTTCTTGTGTACAAGATATAAATACCGAAATATACCGTATACAACAAAAACAACCGTATATAACATCTTTGTTGTGTGAAACTTATTTACTGTTTCAGGAGCTACTGTATAGAGAATATAAAAGACTACCGTAGAGGTAGTGACTACGGAGATCATCTGATCCAGAAAAGAGGTGTTATACTCGCTGAGGATGGAGCGGTGTGAATCGGCAATGCCATCAAGAGAAACAAGCTCGTGTCTACGTTTTGTAAAACCTAAAAACAAAGACAACATAAACGTACATATTATCAGCCAATTAGATACATAAATATCGGCGATTGCGGATCCCGCTAAAATTCTAAGCACAAAACCTATCGCAATACTAAAAACATCAACTATAACCAGTTTTTTTAGGATAAACGAATACAACAGATTTAGTACCAAATAAAACAGGCTAATTAAGAAAAAAGTAATACCTATAAAGAACGACAATGACAGCGATAATACCGCCAAAACAATACTCAGTAGTAATGCGTTTCTTGTACTCACCTCACCGGCCGGTATGGGTCTTTTCTTTTTCTGAGGATGAAGCCTATCTTTTTCAAGATCCAGAATATCATTTATTAAATAAACTGCACTTGTAAGTAAGCAGAACAACACAAATGCCAATAGAAATTTAGAAACCAGTATAGGATTAAATAAGTTTTTTGAAAAAAATAAAGTGGCAAAAATAAAAAAATTCTTTATCCACTGTTTAGGTCTTAAAGAAGAAAAATAATATTTAATCATTTTTCCGGTCTTTCAGTATTTTTATGTAAAAATACTCGGGTCTTGATCCACTAATATCCATTGTAACACCTTTGATAATTGATTCCCTCTTTTGAGGCGGTATTCGAGAAAATTTCCATTCTATCACAGTTGTTCCGATATTTAAACCGTCTTTGTTAAAAAAATAGACCTGAAAATGAGGTTTTACGTCTACAAAATCACTGAACACCTGATATTCGGCTCCGATAAAATAACCATCGGTATCTTTAGTAATATGAAACCGTACCTTTTTGATATATTCCAGATTCAAGATAAGATCTTTTTTGTCATCGATAGGTATCAGTTCTTTAAAACGATTTTTATTTGAAGATGTTTTTTTTAATTCTGATTCCAGTTCTCTAATTCTGTTATCGCGTTCTTCTATTTTTTCTAGATATTGTTGTTTTATTTTGGATATTTCAGATTCCAGATGAGTGATATCATCTTTATAAATCTCGATCAAGGAATTTAGATTCTTTATCTGGTTTCTGTAAAAAATATTTGATTGTGGTTTAGCGGTGGATTTAGAAACAATATTTTTTCGCTCTGACTGTTTAGTAACAGAAAGTATCTCGTCTTTATTGACTGAAATAACCCCTAGATCCGTATTGACACTTATAAAATCACCAAACTGATTATCAACGGTTCCCTCCAATATCTGACCGTCTTCAAGAAGAATTCTGTCCGCGCGAACAGCGCAGACAAAAAGTAAGGTTATTATTAGCAAAAGCGCTTTTTTATACATCACTTTCTTCTGTAATAACTTTTGTAGTAATAGTGGGATAAACTACCACCCAAGATTTTATATATGATATCAGGAATGTAATACCTATTATCAGTCATAACCGCTCCAAAAATATTCAAATTTGAAGCGTTAAGGACATCTATGCTTCTATCGACTATTTCTCTTGCGGTATTGCCGATTCTGACAACTAGCAAAACACCATCAAGCTGTCTTGCTAAAACAGTTATATCATTTATTGCTATTATAGGTGGTGTATCAAAAAAAATGTAATCAAAGTGTTCACGCATTTCTTTTACGACGTCATCCATATTTGAAGAATCCAATACAGATATCGGATTATGCACTTTTCTACCGGAATGGAGAAACCACAAATTGTCT
>CAZFUR010000124.1:0-6287 GCA_964522245.1 uncultured bacterium
ATAACGGTATAATAGAGAATTTCCGGTCTTTAAAAAAAGAGCTTAAAGAAGAGGGATGCAAATTCAGTAGCCAGACAGATACCGAAGTGATCGCTCATCTTGTATCAAAGTTTTTAAAAGAAGGGTTTGATCTTGAACAAGCTGTCCGTAAAACGATGGAAAAACTTACCGGTACTTACGGTATGGCGGTGATATGCAGTGATTTCCCAAACCAGCTTGTTGCGGCGAAAAACGGTAGTCCTCTGATCGTCGGGATAGGCGATGAGGAGTATATTGTGGCTTCAGACGCTACGGCGATAGTTGAGCATACCCGTCAGACAATTTATCTCAACGATCATGAACTGATCTGTCTTGACAACGAGAAGTATACCATCAGGACCATTCAGGATATTCATGTCAATAAACCGATAGAGAATATCGATTGGGATATTGAGACGATAGAAAAGGGCGGGTTCGATCATTTCATGTTAAAAGAGATATTTGAACAGCCTGAGTCTGTACGCAATACCATAAGAGGACGGTTGGATTTGGATGAGAATTCTGCTCATTTGGGTGGGTTGGAGTCTGTCAAGGATAAGTTGCGGGATATAAAGAGAATCGTCATTACCGCTTGCGGGACATCGTGGCATTCTGCTTTGATAGGTGAGTATATGTTTGAAGATATAGCTCAGATCCCAACGGAGGTGGAGTATGCTTCAGAGTTTAGGTACCGCAATCCGATTCTTTCTCCTTCAGATGCGGTGATCGTGATAAGTCAATCGGGCGAGACAGCCGATACCTTAGCCGCCCTTCGTGAGGCGAAACGAAAGGGATGCCTCACCATAGGTATCTGCAATGGGGTCGGCAGTTCTATTTCCAGAGAGACGGATGCGGGGGTTTATCTTCATGCGGGAGCGGAGATAGGGGTCGCTTCCACAAAAGCGTTCACGTCTCAAGTAATGGTTTTAAGTTTGATTGCTCTTATGATGGGTAGAATGCGTCATCTGTCTCCTGTTGAGGGCAAAGAGATTATAGACGCTATCAACAAGTTGCCCGGACAGATCGAACAGATTTTTAAATCTGATGATATAATCCGCGGGTTAGCCGAGCGGTTCACTTATGCGGATAATTTTCTCTACCTTGGCAGAGGGTATAATTTCCCAAGTGCTCTTGAAGGAGCCTTAAAACTCAAAGAGATCTCTTATATTCATGCGGAGGGGTATCCGGCGGCGGAAATGAAACATGGTCCTATTGCTCTGATAACTCAAAATATGCCTGTGGTTGTTATCGCCACGAGTGATCCTGTGTATGAGAAAGTTCTAGGAAACATAGAAGAAGTTAAAGCGAGAAAAGGATATGTCATCGCCATCGCCACCAAAGGCGATAAACAGATAGAAGCGAAAGCGGATAAGGTGATATATATACCCAAAACGCTTCCGTTTCTTGTTCCTATTTTATCCGCAGTACCGCTTCAGATATTGGCTTACCACATAGCTGTCTTGAAAGGGTGTAACGTAGACCAGCCACGCAACCTCGCAAAAAGCGTTACTGTGGAATAAGTCTTATTATTCCGGTCGAAACGCTTCATCTATGGTTGCTCCGCCGAGTACGGTATCTTTTTGGTAGAAAACCAGTTGTTGACCGGGGGTTATCGCTCTTTGGTCTGAATCGAACAGAAAAGAGACTTTGTTTTCATCAAGAAAGACTATTTTACCCCGCTCTTCTTTTTGACGGTACCGTATTTTTGCCTTAATAGGTTTGCCGATCAGGTTCTCCGCAGACACAAACCAGTTGGGATCGGAGGCTTTTACCCCTTTGTTGAACAGTCTGCCGTTATCACCGATTATGACTTTGTTTTCTTCAGGGACGATTTTTACGACGTATTGAGGTTTACCCATGGCGATCTTAAGACCGCGTCTTTGACCGATGGTATAGTTGTGTAATCCGTCATGTTCGCCCACTATTCTACCTGAGGTATCGACTATCACGCCGTGAGTTGTTTTCATAAAACCCGATTGTTTTATAAAATCGGTATAGTCGTTATTTGGCAGGAAACATATTTCCTGACTTTCAGGGTTATCTTTGATATGTAGGTTCAAATCAATTGCTTTAGATTTAACCTGATCTTTTGTGAAATTTCCCAGAGGTGTTATGACTTGTTGTAGTTGATCTTTGGTAAGCCGGCTCAGAAAATAAGATTGGTCTTTTGTCGGGTCAACCCCTTTTTTAAGTAGTCCGTTTTCTATTTTTACGTAATGTCCTGTGGCAAGAAAATCCGCGTTATTTTCTTTCGCGAATCTGATCAGTTCCTCAAATTTCACAAGACGGTTACATTTGATACATGGGTTGGGAGTGCGTCCTTGCAGATATTCTTCGCAAAACGGTTTGATTATTCGGGTATTGAACTGTTTTGTAAGGTCGATGGTATAATGTTGTATCCCAAACTGTTTTGCGATTATGCGTGCGTCATCGACGGATTTATGCGCATCGGGATGAGTAATCATCGTAATACCAAATAAGCTATAGCCTCGTTCAAGGAGGAGAGATACCGTAACCGAACTATCAATGCCACCGCTCATAGCGACGGCAACTTTTTTGTTCATAGAAAAACCTTACCTGTTTTGTTTAAGCAGGAGATCTTCAATATCCTGTATATCCTGTTTATAATCCCTACCGTTGATTGTGAGGTAATCCCCTACCATTGATCCGTTTGCTCCTGCGATATAGATCAAGGGTTGTAGCCCGCGCAGGTTTGTCTCTCTTCCGCCGCAAACTCTGATATCTTTTCTCGGTAACACGAAGCGGAACATAGCGATTATCTTGAGAATCTCCATTGGAGGCAAAGGCGGGATCTTCTGCGCAGGCGTATCCGTGTGAGCAACCAGAAAATTCAACGGAATCATATCCACGCCCAAATCTTTTAAAGTGAACGCCAACTCCACCCTCTGACGATTGTTCTCTCCTAGTCCAAACAGTCCACCGCAACAAACTTTGAGCCCTGCTTTCTTTGCTGCCAGAACCGTTTTTATTCTGTCTTGATACGTGTGAGTTGTGCATATTTCAGGAAAAAAACTTTCCGCCGTTTCCAAATTATGATGGAAACTCTCAAGCCCCGCATCTTTTAGTTTTACAAGAGTTTTCTCCGATAAAGTACCCAAAGAGGCACACCGTTTAATCGGTACGGAATCTTTCATTTTTCGCAAAGTTTCACAGATCATATCGACCTCTTTTTCAGAGTGGATACTTTTACCGCTGGTCACAATTCCCACACGGATAGCTTGAATGGAAGCGACCTGTCTTGCTTTATCTACGATTGAATCGGCGTCAAGTAGCGGGTATTCCTCCACTTTAGCACAGTTGTGTGCGGATTGTGAACAGAACGAGCAGTCTTCAGAACAACTGCCTGATTTTGCGTTTATTATACCGCACAGATCTATCTTATCCGATTTAAAATAGTGGCGGATTCTGTTTGCCGAGCACAACAGATCCATAATATCGGGAGAACCTTTTGTTTCTAGTAATTCAACAGCTTGTTCCTGACTGATGGACAGTCCCTCGATTACCTGTCCTGCCAGATTTTGAAAAGAGATTTTGCTCATCGGTTTTGTATGCCTCCACGGTAAAAAAAAAGATTCTAATAGGGGATCATACTAATTAAAAAAAGGTTTTACGGCAATAAAAAAAGGGCAAACGCTTTTAAACGCTTGCCCTTTGTAGAGTAACGGTAGTACTACTTTTTGTTTAGGATCAGTTTTTTATAAGCTCCAAAAGAAGATTTTGAGTCGCTTTGTTCAGATTTGATACGTTGTTCTAACCTTGTTTGGGATAGGTTATCTATCTCCGCTTCCAGTACTCTCAGTCGTGCTTGATAATCTTCTTCGGCACGCTGGCGTTTTAGAGATATTTTTTCTAGTTCCGCTTCTTCTTCGGCTTTCAAATTTTTGATTCTGCTGACATCGGTTTGCAATTGTGCGATATCTTCTTTAAGTGCGTGTGTTTGTTGGTTACGGTTTTTTCTCGCTTCCTCTACCTCTTTCATGAGACTCATTTTTTGGTTATTGATGTTTGCGAGTTCGTTATCGGCTTCGACCTGTTTTTTGGTTATCTGGTCGAGCGAATTTTTAACACGTTGTTTTTCCATATTGAGTTTATGGATTTCCGTTTTGTGATCTTCTCTTTCCTCTTTATGTTTCTTTCTTAAAAGATGGAGTTGATGATCTATTTTGCGTTGTTCTTCAAGAAAACTGTTGCGGACCTCAAAGAGTTTTTGTTCTTCTACTTCAAGCTCTTTTTGTAACTCTGTGTTTCTTTCGGTATTTTTTGCTTCTTGTTCTTCGAAGAGTTTTTTCTGATGTTCGGTACTGTTTTGTAACTCACGCAGTTTTGTTTGGGTTACTTCAATCTCTTGATGAATATTTTCCATTTCCAATTTTGCTTTATCTTTTTCCAAAGCGTAACTCTTTTTGGTGGATGAGATAAGATCCTGTATCTTTTTCAATTCTTTGTTTTTGTTGGTGATTACGTCGATTATATGTTGGGCTTGTTTTGAGATTTCTTTTTTCTTTTTATCAAATGCAGCCCATTCTTGAGCGAATTTCTGTTTAAGCTGTTCGATCTGTTCTTTGAGCTTCTCTTTTTCCTGTTCAAGAACTTCTTTTTCTTTATCAAAGAACTCGGTTGTTTCCGCTATTTGTTGTTCCAGTTTTACTTTGTCTTCTTTCAGGCGGTACAAAAGAGTGCGTTCTTCTTCGCAGTATCTTGATAACCTGTTTAATTCAGACTCTAACCGTTCTTTTTCGCCTTCTTTTGCGCTTTTGAACCTTTCAAAATCTCTGTATCGGTTATCTATATCTCCTTGCAGTTGGTTACGTCTTTCAAGGATATCATTGATCTCTTTATTAAGCTGATCTCTTAGAGACTCGCTTTCTTGCTGTGCTTTTTGGATATCATCGTTGAGTTTGGCTATAAGGCGTCTGTTATCTTTATCTTGCCTGATAATTTCATCTTGTTTATCTTGCAGAAGAATCTCAAACTCTTTGAGTTTTTCTCTGGCGTTTATCGCTTGGATTTTTACTTGTCGGAGATTTTCTTTCTCCTGATCGATTTTTTTATCGACCATATTTATCTCTGCGTTCATAAGGTCATCAAGTTGTTTTAATGCTTGTTCGCCTTGTTTGCGTTTTTGTTCAACAAGTTCGAGCTGTTTTATTCCTCTGAGTTTTCGCTCCTCGAAAGTATCTACCATTTTGCGCATTTCCCGTTCTTGCTGATGATACTTCTCTTCATTTTTTATACGGTTGGCTTGAATCTTTTTCAGCTTGATTTTTTCTTCTTCTCTTCGACGTTCAAGCTCTTGCAGTTCCCTCCTTGCTTCTTCCTCTTCGGCTCTGAACAGTTCTTCGGTCTGGATTCTTTCTTTCTGGATTTCTTTGAGCCGTTCTTTTTCTTCTTCCCGTTCTTTGTAGTACCAGTCTGTTTCATCTTTAATTATCCCACATATTTCTAACGGGGTAGCGTTGCCATTAAGAATACCGTCCGATTCATTTTTGTCTTCAAAAATAGGTTTCTGATCGGTATCTGCAATTTCAGGAGAATCATTGTGTGTCGATTCTTTTTTGAAAGAAAAAAATCCTTTAGTCAACAAACCCGTTGGCTTTTTCGGTTTGGTTCTATCTATTTCCTCAATCCGATTTTTTTGGGGAGACGGTTGTTGTTCAATAACTTTTTCCGTGGATATTTCTATCTTTTCCGGTTCGGGTTGTTGTGTTATTTCTTCTTGAGGCTGTGTGGTCGCTGAGAGTCTATTTTCGCTTGTAGCTTCGCCGCTTCCGGATGCCTGAGTCGTATTCGCTTCAATGGTGTCGGATTGATCGGAATCCTGTTGAGGCAAAAACTGTTTAATTTTTTCTCTCAGCAGATCTTCACCTGTTAATTTTTCCCGATTAACCGGTGTATCTTCTTTTTGTTCGTTTAAGGTTTCGCTCGTGTTTTGGATCATGGAGAAATCCTCCTACATTTATCTGATTGTTGTATAGCAAATTGTCAAAATATCGAATATCGAATAGAGTTTTGAGCAAAAAACATACCAAATACCCGAGCAGTACCTGATTGGAAGTTAAATTTTATAAAAAGGGAGTCTTGTTGTAGCGGTAAAGTGATAAAAAATAGACAAGTTTTACAGATGAAGGTGTTTAATTAATAAGCATAACTACGGATTGTTTACAGCATGCCGCTTGTTCTTTGATAGATGTAGTTAGACAATATTTCCTGATACATTTTGGAAACATTATTGAATTTAACGTTACATC
>CAZFUR010000125.1:0-6279 GCA_964522245.1 uncultured bacterium
CCCTAGGAAAATTGCGGAACAGGCAAAAAAGTATCTTATAGATAGAAAGGTTCCGTCTTTGCTGAAAAATCTGTTGCCGATAATATTGTGCAAAGACAAGATTGTGTGGTTTCCCGGTAAAACGGATCAAAAAAAGTCTTTTTATAAAGAAAAACATAACCTTATCTGTCTGAATATTCGGATGAAAATGCGTTAATTTTAAGGTCATAAAAATATAAATTGTTTTACTCGGATAAATATATTATATTCCGATTGAGAACTTCTGTTTAATTAAACGGTTATTTTGGGGTTTTTCTATGGAAAATAAATATAAACGTCGTTTCCCTATAAAACCTTTGCCCAGAAATAGATCTGTCTTGATTTGGGGGATAGTGTTTATTTTTGCGCTTCTCGTTTTGAGACTGTGGCATAACCAGAATATTCGTACCGACCATCCTTCGTATCCCGCTTTCTTCAAAGAGATGGAAACCAAAAAGATACAAAAAGCCGTATTGATACGCAACAAACTTAAAGGTCAGTATATTCTTTCTTATAAAAAGGGAAAAAATTTTGTATTGACAATTCCTGCGGAAGATAAATCGGTGTATCAGGCGTTGCGTAAAAATGTGCCTGATTTTAGAGTGAAATATACCAGTACTTTTTTGTCCGATATACTCATTACTATAATGCCTGTTCTGCTGATAGTGGTTTTGTTGTGGTTTATGTTGGCTGTTCATGTGAAAAACCCAAGATATAGGTCTATGCGGTTGACGAAAAACCGTGTGCGATTTGCCTCAAAAAACAGAGAAAAAATAACTTTCGATGATGTAGCCGGTGTAAAGGAAGCTAAAGAAGAATTGCAGGAAATTATCGAGTTTTTGAAAGATCCTAAACGTTTTCAGCGTTTAGGCGGGCGAATACCTAAAGGTGTTTTGTTGTCAGGAGCTCCCGGTACAGGTAAAACATTGCTTGCCAAGGCTATAGCAGGTGAGGCTGATGTACCGTTTTTCAGCATAAGCGGATCTGATTTTGTTGAGATGTTTGTAGGGGTTGGGGCTTCTAGAGTCAGAGACGTTTTCAAACGTGGTAAAAGAAACGCTCCATGTATCATCTTTTTAGATGAACTGGACGCTGTAGGCAGACACCGAGAAGCGGAAACGGGAAGCCATGGCGAGCGCGAACAAACATTAAATGCTCTATTGGTGGAAATGGATGGGTTTAATACCAAAGAGGGAGTCATTGTAATAGCGGCAACTAATAGACCTGATATCCTTGATCCCGCTCTTTTGAGAGCAGGGCGGTTCGATCGAAGAGTTGATCTTGGTCTGCCGGATCTGACGGGGCGGATAGGTATATTGAACGTTCACTTGAAGAATATTGTTGTGGGAGACGATGTTGTTGTAGAGCAGATTGCTAGGGGAACGGCAGGGTTTTCGGGAGCGGATTTGGCGAATCTAGTTAATGAAGCGGCTTTGTTTGCGGCAAGATTTAACAAATCGGTTGTGGAGATGTCTGATTTTTACGAGTCTAGGGACAAGATTAGGTGGGGCAAAGAAGACCGTAGCCGTGTAATGGATGAGGACGATAGGCGTATCACCGCATACCACGAAGCAGGGCATACATTAGTTTTTTATCTTATACCTGAAACAGAACCTCTTCATAAAGTTTCTATTATCCCTCGGGGGATAGCCTTAGGGGCGACGATGCAGTTGTCTGAAAAAGACCGTTATACTCAAACAAAAAAACAGCTTTTAGGTAAAATAGCCGGTCTGATGGGTGGCAGAATAGCTGAAGAAGTGATTTTTGATGATGTGTCTACCGGGGCAAGTGATGATATCCGTCAGGCGACTGAAATCGCAAAACGTATGGTGTGCGAGTGGGGCATGAGTAGTAAACTTGGATTGTTATGGTTTGGTGGAAAAGAAGTTAATTCGTTTTCAAATAAGACTCGTTTTAAAGTCGGGGTTAGCGAAGCGAGAGCCGTTGAGATAGATTCGGAAATAAAGAAAATAATCGATACTTGTTATAAAAAAGCAAAAGATATTGTTGTCTCGAATAAAGAAGTTTTACGCGAAATAGCCGAATCGCTTCTATATAAAGAGGTTTTGGAAAAATGTGATATAGACAGAATTATTAGAGACGGTATTGAAAGACATAAAAATGTTAGTTGATCAAAAACATACACTAGTCATGGGGATACTCAATGCGACACCCGATTCCTTCTATGACGGATCGAAATATCAGAGTATAGAAGCGGCGTTGCAACAAGTATCAAAGATGATTCGTGCCGAGGTCGATATCATAGATGTGGGCGGTGAGTCTACCCGGCCCGGAGCCGTGGCGGTAGATGTCGGAGAAGAGAAGAAGAGGGTTATTCCGCTAATCAAAGCGATACGGAGATTGTCTTCGGATTTGCCTGTTTCCATTGATACAACTAAAGCTGAAGTAGCTTACGAGGCTGTTAAGGCGGGTGCATCGATTGTTAACGATATATCGGCTCTTAGAAATGATTCGGATATGATAGGTGTCCTAAAAGAATTTGGGACGTATATTGTTATAATGCATATGCAGGGCAGTCCCGAAAATATGCAGGATAACCCTGTTTATAAAAAATATGTTGTCGATGAAATAAACGATTTCTTTGAAGAGAGAATTGATTTTATTCAACGCAACGGGGTCGATCGTAAAAAGATCATTCTCGATCCGGGTATAGGATTTGGAAAAACGGTTGAACATAATCTGCAAATATTGGCAAATTGCGGTAAGTTTAAAAAGTTCGGGTTGCCCTTATTGATAGCACCTTCAAATAAAAGTTTTATCGGTAATATATTAAAGGTTGATCCCGATAATAGAATGTGGGGGACTGCCGCAACTATTTCTTATGTGATTTCAAAAGGTGTTGATATTGTCAGGGTTCATGATGTGCCTGAGATGAAAATGGTGGCGACTTTGGTTGCTGAAATTATTAACCATAGACAAGGATAAAAATGATTCTCGATTATTTGCTGGATATTCAACGTTTTTTTGTGAGTAACTGGAAAGCTGTTTTTGAAATCACCATCTTGACATTATTTATTTATTATGGATTACTTTTTATAAGAGGTACTCGTGCGGTTCAGGTTTTGAAGGGGTTGTTTTTGCTGATTGTCACGTTTTTTGTTTCGCAAAAACTTAATCTGATAGTGTTGAATTATCTAATTACAATATTTGCCCCTATCGCTATCATTTCTTTAATAATTATTTTTCAATCGGAACTTCGTAGAGGACTCGCTCGGTTGGGGAGGACTCCTTTTCTTATGTCGTTGTCTACCGATACAAAAATACCCGATATAATAACTGATGCGGTTATGTCGTTGTCGGAACGGAAAATCGGCGGTATTATCGTAATAGAACAAGAGATAGGTTTGAGAAATTATATCAGTACAGGGGTGATAATAGACAGCCTTATCTCTAAAGAGTTGATTTATTCTATATTTATGCCTACCAGTCCTCTCCATGACGGTGCCGTTATTGTCGAAGGCGATAGAATTGCGGCGACTTCGTGTCTTTTGCCGTTATCTCAGTATCATCAGATAAGCAAAACTCTCGGTACAAGACATAGAGCCGCTGTGGGACTTGCTGAGGAAACGGACGCTCTTGTGATTGTTATTTCTGAGGAGACGGGTACCGTATCTTTGGCGGAAAACGGTAATTTAATAAGAGACTTGGGGGCGGTTGAAATAAAAGAAGCCCTTGATAATATTTATACACAAAACCAAAAAACAAAGTGAACTGATGAAAAAGATTTTCGTAAAAAATATGTTTTTAAAAGTTGTTGCGCTTTTCCTTTCTATTATCACGTGGATGTATGTATCTGATATGGTCAGCAAAGAAAAAAGTTTCAGAGTGCCTGTAGAGATAAAACTTTCCGATAACATGGTCAAAATGAGCAGTAACGTGACCAATTTACACCTTACCGTTAAAGGCTCGACTCGTTTAATAGATTCCCTTAATTCCAAATCGTTTCGGCTTTTCAAAGATATTCGCTCGGTCGTCCAGCCGGGTAATATCATTATTCCTGTAGATGATTTGGATATATCTTTGCCGGATCGTGTGAGTGTAGAGAATATTTTTCCAAAAAGAATAACTATCCAACTTGATAGAATAATGGAGAAAGAATTTAAAGTAGAGGTTGTTACACGCGGTAAACCTACTACCGGGTACGTATTGCAGAAAAATTATCGTATAAACCCTGCTAAAATAACTCTGCGTGGACCGGAGCAGATAGTGAAAAATATCGATAAAGTTAAAACTGTTCCGATAGACGTGAGTGGTCTTATAGGTTCAAAAAGGTTTTACGATGTCCGTCTTCAGGAGTTTCTTGAGGGGATTCCTTTGAATAAAGACAAATATGTTGAGGTGACTATAAGAGTCACCGAAGAGACTGTGAAACGTTCATATAAAAAAATCCCCATACGCATTTTGGAACCGGTTGGGTTACCTTATGATAAGAAGGTGTCTACCAGTGAAGTTGAAGTTTTATTGAAAGGTAGAGAAGATATTCTCGGTTCCGTCACTGCATCCGATATAAAAGTGTTTGTAGATGTTGCTCGTCTTGAGCCGGGCGTATACGATCTGCCTGTAGAGGGTCGTTTGACAAAAAATATTTTGTTGGAAGGCGTGACTATTTCTGAGATAATACCGTCCATTATAGAAGTTACTATCGCAATTAAGCAGTAATAGGAGACTGATTGATGATAACGCTTGGGGTCAATATTGACCATATTGCTACAATCCGTGAAGCGAGAAAAACCTATGAGCCTGATCCTGTATGGGGGGCTGTTATGGCTGAACTTGCGGGGGCGGACGGTATAACGGTACATCTTAGGGAAGATAGGCGGCATATAAACGATCGGGATGTGAATCTATTAAGAAAAACAGTGCAGACGAAACTGAACCTTGAAATGGCTAACGATAAATCTATTATAGAAATCGCGACCAAAATCAAGCCCGATCAGGTCACTCTTGTTCCTGAAAAGCGTGAAGAGGTGACCACAGAAGGCGGTCTTGATGTTTGCGGGAATAGATCTTCTTTATGTGAGACGGTGAAACATTTTAATGATATAGGGATTACAACCAGCTTGTTTATTGATCCTGTAGCCGATCAAATTGAGGCTTCGGCGGAAACAAAGACAGAGTTTATAGAACTTCATACGGGTGCTTTTGCTAATGCGAAAACGGAAAAAGATGTTAGAGATAAACTCGATGAGCTGATCATAGCAGGTGAAATGTGTCACAAATTAGGCTTAAGGGTTAATGCGGGTCATGGAGTGAATTATAAAAATGTAAAGTTGGTTCGTGAAATACCTTACCTTGAAGAGTTGAACATAGGTCACAGTATCATCAGTAGGGCCGTTTTTGTGGGTCTGTCTAATGCGGTTGCCGAGATGAAAAAGCTATTGGAGTAACAGTTATGAAAATTGTAACCGCTGAACAGATGGCTGCGATCGACAGGTTCGCTATTGATGAGATGGGGATCTTGGGCGAGAAACTTATGGAATCGGCAGGCGCAAAGGTTGTGGAGGAGTCGGTTCGGTTTTTGTCATCAATCAAAGGGAAAAAACAGGTTACCATTTTTTCAGGCGGCGGTAATAACGGAGGAGACGCTTTTGTCGCGGCGAGGCTTTTTCTGTCGGAACACAAAGATATAAACGTGAAACTGATTTTAATTGTTCCGCCGTCTAGACTCAAAGACGATGCGTTGCTCAATTATGAGCGTCTTATGGATCGATTTGCGGATGTTGTGTCTGCGGTCGACTCGTTAGATGAGATTGATGGGGTTAGGACGGAAATAGAAAAATCAGATCTGATTATAGACGGGATTTTCGGCACAGGTTTTTACGGAAAAATGCGTGATTATTTTGGAGAGGTGATATCATTTATCAATGAACTGGATATCCCTGTTTTGTCTATCGATATCCCTTCGGGTGTGAACGGTAACAGCGGACAGGTAGATAAAATCGCCGTTAATGCCGATATAACTGTCACTTTCGGGTTGCCGAAAACAGGTATCTTGTTTGGTGACGGAGTGGAATATACGGGTAAGATTAAAGTGGTCGATATAGGGTTGCCGGAAAAGGCGTTGGATTCGGTGAGTTCCGGTATTGAGTCTATTTCAGGAATCGATGGTTTTTTTGAGCCGAGAAAACAAGATTCTAATAAGAGCTCTTTTGGTCATCTGTTGATCTTGGCGGGATCGGTTGGATTGACGGGTGCGGCTGTACTTGCTTCAAAAGCTGCCATGCGAGCGGGATGTGGTAT
>CAZFUR010000126.1:0-6253 GCA_964522245.1 uncultured bacterium
TGATAGTCAACGTCAAGCCACAAAAGATGCAGGGAAGATAGCGGGACTTGAGGTTCTGAGGATAATCAATGAGCCGACTGCGGCGTCTTTAGCGTACGGGCTGGATAAAAAAAATGATGAGAAAGTAGCCGTGTACGATCTTGGCGGCGGAACCTTTGATGTGTCTATACTTCAATTGGGTGACGGTGTTTTTGAGGTGTTGTCCACAAACGGGGATACACATCTTGGCGGTGATAATTTCGATAGGAAAATTATCGATTGGTTGGCAGAGGAATTTAAAAAGGAAAACGGTATCGATTTACGTAAAGATAAAATGGCGTTACAACGCCTGAAGGAATCAGCTGAAAAGGCTAAATGCGAATTGTCGACAACTATGCAAACGGAAATAAATTTACCGTTTGTGACGGCAGATGCGTCGGGTCCTAAACACCTTTCTATAACGTTGAGCAGATCAAAACTGGAACAACTTGTAGGTGACCTTTTAGAGCGTACAAAGGCGCCTTGTGAACAGGCATTGAAAGACGCTAAATTGAGTGCTAGCGATATAGATGAGGTTATTTTGGTCGGTGGTCAGACTCGTATGCCGGCGGTTCAGGCTCTGGTGAAAGATCTTTTTGGAAAAGAGCCTAACAAAGGTGTTAATCCCGATGAAGTGGTTGCGATAGGTGCTGCTATACAAGGTGGAGTTTTAGGCGGTGAGGTGAAAGACGTTTTGCTGTTAGATGTTACCCCTCTATCACTCGGTATAGAAACTCTTGGCGGTGTTTTTACTAAACTAATCGATAAAAATACGACTATACCGTGTCAGAAAAAACAGACTTTCTCCACTGCCGCAGATAATCAGCCTGCGGTCAGTATCCATGTTTTACAAGGTGAGCGTGAGATGGCATCTTATAACAGGACTTTAGGTAAATTTGATCTTACCGATATACCGCCCGCTCCAAGAGGTGTGCCGCAAATAGAAGTTACTTTTGATATTGATGCTAACGGTATTTTGCACGTTTCGGCAAAAGACCTGGGTACGGGCAAAGAACAGAAAATTAAGATAGAATCGTCAAGCGGTTTGTCGGAAGAAGAAGTCAACAAAATGGTCAAAGAAGCGGAAATGCACGCTGAAGAAGACAAAAAACGCAAAGAGCTGATAGAAACCAAAAATCAAGCCGATACGATGGCGTATACTGTCGAGAAAACCTTGAAAGAGCATCAGGATAAAATATCTGACGATGAAAAGAAAAATGTCGAAGAGGCTATCGCTAAATTGAGGGAAAAATTGGAAACGGATGATAAAGAAGCGATCTCATCTGCTCTTGAAGAATTGACAAAAGCGTCTCATAAACTCAGCGAGATTATGTATAAAGAGGCGTCCAAAGGAGCACAACAAGATCCTTCAGCCGGTGCGCAAGCGGATTCGACGCAAGACGGCGGTGATTCCGATTCAAAACAAGAAGACGTTGTCGATGCGGATTATGAAGTGGTCGATGATGATGAAGCGGACAAAAAATAGAACCTTTTTTAGGAAATTCTGTCAATATGTCAAAACGTGATTATTATGAAGTGCTGGGTGTGAGTAAAACCGCCAGCGATGACGAGATAAAAAAATCTTATAGAAAACTTGCTCTTAAATATCATCCTGACAGAAATCCGGATAATAAAGAGGCTGAAGAGAAGTTCAAAGAAGCAGCTGAAGCCTATGAGGTGTTGTCTAATCCCGAGAAGAAGAAGATCTACGATCAATACGGACATGAAGGAATTAATTCATCGTTCGGGTCGGGCGGGTTCCAGTGGTCGGATTTCTCTCATTATTCTGATTTTGAGGATATTTTAGGCGGTATTTTCGGAGGCGGAGGCGGTATTTTCGGTGATCTGTTCGGAGGCGGTGCCAGAAGATCGGGTAGACGGGTTGTCCGTGGAAGCGATCTTAGAGCGGATATAGATATATCTTTCATGGAATCTGCTAAAGGTGTTAATAAAGAGATCAAACTTAGAAAACATGTTACTTGTAAAACTTGTAAGGGTGAAGGTGTAGCAAACCTTTCGGATAAAGTGACTTGTGATCGTTGTGGCGGTGCGGGCAGTGTAAGGATGTCGCAAGGTTTTTTCTCTATAAACCGTTCTTGTGATGCTTGTGGCGGTACGGGTAAAATAATCAAAAACCCATGTAAAGATTGTAAAGGGAGTGGCAGGGTTCTTAAAGAAAAGAAACTCTCTGTCAAAATCCCTGCCGGTATTGAACATGGGTCAAGATTGAAAATATCCGGCGAGGGCGAAGACGGTTTGTACGGAGGTCCTCCGGGTAGTCTATATATAGTGATTCATGTAAAAAAACATCCGTTTTTTACCAGAAACGCGAACGATGTGTGGTGCGATGTGCCGATTAGCTTTCCCAAAGCTACTTTGGGAGGCGAGGTGGAAGTGCCTACATTAGACGCAAAAGTCAAACTCAAAATTCCGCCCGGTACTCAAAACGGCAAGGTTTTTAGGTTACGTGGCAAAGGGTTTCCCGATCTGCACGGTTACGGTAAAGGTGATCTGAACTTGCGTATAATCGTGGAGGTTCCGACTAGACTCACCGATAAACAGAAGGAACTTTTGGCGCAGTTTGCGGAAATCAGTGGCGAGAACGTATATCCTATGATTAACTCTTTTTTTAAAAAAGCCAAAAATTTCTTTAAGGGTATGTAGTTTATTGAGAAAAAAACGTTTTTTCGCTCCTTCAGCTTGTTGGAGTGATGGACATATTCTGCTGGATAAATCGCAGACGCATCACCTGATATCTGTCTTGAGATCAAAAACAGGCGATTGCGTGAACTGTTTTGACGATACGGGCAAAGAATGTGAAGCCAGAATTGTCAGCGATAACCCTGACGGGGCGGTTCTGGATATATTGGAATTTGTAGATGTTGTGACCTCAGATGAACCGAAACTGGTTCTTGCTCAGAGTGTTATTAAATCTGCCAGAATGGATATGGTTATTCAGAAATCCGTTGAGCTTGGTATCGATTGTATAATCCCGTTTTTCTCATCTTTTTCCGTGGTAAAACTTGATTCTCAAAAACAAGCCTCAAAAATAAAAAGATGGCAGAGAATGACTGTTGAAGCGGCAAAACAGTGTAAAAGAACGGTTATACCGTCTGTATCGGAGTTTATCAGGTTCGCAGATCTTGTGAAAATATTCCATAAATACGATAAAGTCATTCTCGCAGACCCTTATGCTGATAAAGTTTCTCTCAAAGATGAAATGAAAGATGTCGGGGATACGCTTATTGTCGTCGGTCCGGAAGGCGGATTTGATTCGCATGAACGTGATTTGGCTAAATCACAGCCGAATTGTGTTCTTTTTAAATTTAATAAAAATATTTTAAGGGCGGAGACGGCGGCGTTGGGGTGTATCGCTATAACGCAGTATATGCGGTTTGAGAGTAGATGAAATGCTGAATAAATCTTTCTATATATATACGCTAGGTTGCAAGGTGAATCAGTACGATTCTCAGTTAATCAGAGAAGGGCTTCAGGATGCGGGGTTTGTCGAAACGGATATTGTGAACGCTCAATTCGCTTTAATTAATACTTGTACCGTTACGGGCAATAGCGATATTAAATCAAGAAAAGCCGTGCAAAAGGTACTGAAACTTAACGGGGATTGCAAGGTTATCATTACGGGATGCGGTCATAAGAAGCATGAGAAAAATTTTGACGGAGTCGATAAAGTCGTTTTTATCGGCGGTAACGATTCAAAAGATAGACTCGTTTCTCTTATCAAAGAGATGAACGACAAGGATATCTCGTCCGTTGATATAAATGAGTGTGTTTGCCTCAAAGATTCTATCAGATCGTTCGGCGGGCATACACGGGTTTTTGTTAAGGCTCAGGATGGATGTAATTCTGCTTGCGCATATTGCATTATTCCTTCAGTGAGGGGCAGGTCTAAAAGTAGGGATGTAGAAAGTGTATGCAAGGAAATAGAAAAATTAGTGCGAAACGGTTTTGTTGAAATTGTCCTTACCGGAATACATCTCGGTCAGTTTTTGGATTCTAATAACCTTGCCTTATCCGACCTTTTAAAAGAAATTATAAAAATAAACGGTTTGAGAAGACTGAGACTAAGCTCCATCGAACCTCAAGATATAACAGATCGGTTTATAGATCTTTTTTCCACAACCGATTTGATCGTTCCGCATCTGCATTTGCCATTGCAAAACGGTGATGATTTTATCTTGTCGAGAATGAATCGTCAGTACACTTTTGACGAGTATTTGTGTTTAGTGAATAAACTGAGAAAACGTAAAAAAGATCTTCTGCTCACAACAGACCTGATAGTCGGGTTTCCCGGCGAGACGGAAGACCGTTTTCTTAATTCTCTAAAAAATCTTATGAAAGTGGGGTTTTCTAAGGTTCACCTGTTTCCTTTTTCCTGTCGTCCCGGTACAACGGCTGAAAAAATGAGTGATAAAATAACCAAAAAAGTTATCCGACAACGTATCAAAATCGCCAACGAGAAAATAATCGGTATGGTTGACGAAATAAAGAAAGGTTTTATTGGCAGAAAATTTGAAATTCTTGTAGAATCGAAAAAAGACCCTCTCACGGGTGGCTGGATAGGGTTTACGCCAAACTATCTGAAGGTAATGTTTTTTGAGGACGATGATTGCTCAAACAGATTAAGGATTGTCAAATTGACAGAACTTGACGGAGAATTCTTTAAGGGAGAACCTGTGCTATGAAGATTGTTTTTAGCTGGTTGGATATAGTCGTTTTTTTGGTGATCTTATTGTTCGGGTTTCGTGGTTATAGGCGTGGTTTGTCGGGTGAGATTTTGCAGGTGGCGGGGTTGTTTGCTTCCTTTTTGTTGGCGTACCAGTATTTTGATGTTGTGGGAATGGCGTTTTATAAACATACCCGCATGGCGCCGATGTTCGCTCATGTATTGGGGTATATGGTAGTTTTTGCCTCAACATATCTGTTATTTTTTATAATACGATTGATTGTGCATTATCTGGTTAATATATCTTTTATATCGTTTTTAGAGAAGGGAGGAGGTTTGTTCTTTGGTGTTACGAGGGGAGTGTTTTTCCTGTCGGTTTTATTTTTTTTGACAGGGTTATTGCATATGCCGGAATTGACGGATAAAATAGTACGGTCATCGTTTTCAGGCAAGTATATAATGTATGTTACTCCACACCTGTATGATGCGTGTTTTTCTTTGTGGGAAAAAGGAAAAAGGTTTGACCAAACCAGATACTTCATGAGCGTTTATTCTGATGTGGAAGATAAACAAAAATAAAATTTTTTAGGAGGTTTATATGAAGATAAAAGATATCTATCGTATCGCAATGGAATACGGCAAACAACAAGACCCCAGAGGCAAAGACGGTGTGGACGATGAACTAGCTAGATTGAATAACTCTTATTCAGAACTTAGCGAAACGGAAAAAACAACCTTCGATAAAGAAAGATTGACCAACCCTTATGCGGATACGCGTATTTTGAACGGTGACCCTGAGACGGATGTGAAATCTATTATGGTTGGGGTGGATATCGAATCCGCTGAGATAGTTCTAGCGGATAGATTAAGAGAAAAAACAGGTAAACCTGATCTGGTTATGGCTCATCATCCTGAGGGGAAAGCGTTGGCGGGGTTTTATAACGTTATGTATATGCAAGCGGATATAATCAATAAATTTGGTGTACCGATCAATATTGCGGAGGCCCTTATCGAGGAGAGAGTGAAAGAGGTAGAGAGAGGCATTATGCCGATAAACCACACTCGATCGGTGGATACAGCCCGTCTGCTGGAGGTTCCGTTTATCTGCATTCATACTCCGGCGGATAATTGCGTGGTTAGTTTCTTGCAGGATCTGATGGATAAAAAGTCTCCGCGTGTCGTCAAAGATATCATGAAAATTCTAGAAGAGATTCCCGAATACAAAACGGCAATGCAAAATAATAGTTTCCCTAAAATTGTGTGCGGGTCGGAAAATAGGCGTGTCGGAAAAATATTTGTCGATATGACGGGCGGTACCGGCGGGTCAAAGAAAAATTATGAGCGTCTCGCAATAAGCGGAGTAGGTACTATAATCGGGATGCATATGTCGAAAGACCATATCAAAGAAGCAGAAAAACATAGCATCAACGTTGTTATAGCGGGGCATATGTCGAGCGATAATCTGGGAATAAATCTGTTGCTCGATAAAATTACCGCAGGCGAAAATATTGAAATTATATCCTGTTCCGGTTTTAGCAGGGTTGAGCGATA
>CAZFUR010000127.1:0-6214 GCA_964522245.1 uncultured bacterium
AATATTGAGAAGAATAAAAAAGATGAAATAAATAAAATTCTGGAAGAGATCGATTTTGAGTTTATGCAAACAGAAGTGCCTGAGTCTTTTGCCCATACAAAAGATGGTTTGAATAGAGTCAGCGAAATAGTTCAGGCGATGAAGGTTTTTTCCCATATTGATAAAAACGAGAAGACCAAAGGTGATATAAATAAAGCGGTGCAGACAACTGTGGTAATGTGTCGGCATGAGTGGAAGTATGTGGCTGACCTAGAGACAGATCTGGATGATAATATGCCTCCGGTTTCTTGTTATCTTGCGGAAATTAACCAGGTTATAATGAATCTAGTTGTAAACGCGGCGCATGCCATAGCTGAAACGGCGAGTGAATTTAAAGGTAAAATAAAAATTACTACTTCAATGAAAGACGATGAGACTGTATTGATTTCTATCTCTGATACGGGTTCCGGTATTTCTGAAGAAAACGAAGATAAGATTTTTCTGCCATTTTTTACTACAAAAAAAGTGGGGGAAGGGACAGGACAGGGGCTTTCTCTGTCTCATTCTATTGTGGTGGAAAAGCATGGCGGGAAATTGTTTTTTGAATCAGAAGAAGGCGTTGGTACAACCTTTTATATAGAGTTGCCAATAGCTTAAAAAAACCGCATAGATTTTATTCTATGCGGTTTTTCTTTGTTCTTGACATCTTAACTTTTTAAAGCGTCCTCGACCGTATCTTTGATATCAAAGATATTTGTTAATTTGGTTATCTCGAACAAATCTGAAATAAATACTTGGAGATTTGTTAAACACAGTTTCCCATTGTTCTGAGAAACCCTTTTCACGATAGATATCAATGATCCTAGTCCCGAACTGTTTATGAAATTCAACTTTTCCAAATTAAGTATGATTTTGTTGTTATCATTGTTTAATTGCGTATCAATTTCTTGAACAAGAGTTTGAGACGAAACTTCATTCAACTTGCCATCCAAGTCTATGATTTTCCAATTATTTTCTTCTCTAACGGTAACTTTCATAATCACTATTCCTTTGTATTTAAATTGCAATGTGTGTATATAGTATATATAGTAAGTTTGAAGATAAAATTTAGAATTATTTCAAAAAATTAAAAGTTATGAGAAGATATGACGATTAGAAAGGTATCAGATAATCAAAGTCAGATCAAGAGAAAATATATATCTTTTAAGAGTCAAAAACGATTATCTCTGTTGTACTAAGAAACTTAAAATAAAAAAATAAAAAATTTTTTTTTGAAAAAATCTTAAAACGATATACAATGAATGGGAATTTTAATTCTTTTGTTACGGAAGGGATCTAGATGGGCGGTTTATTCGAGAATTACTACAAGATGTCTGATGGTACTTTAAAACAGGTTAATCCTTTTACAGGTATTGAGGTTTGGACTGTTCTGGGAAGAGGAAAAAAACCGATATCTAACTTTGTTCCTAAGAGTGCAAAAAAAATAGAAAAACAAACTGTGGAATCGTATTGCGATTTTTGTCAGGGTAAATATCTTAATACTCCTCCTGAAAAAGCAAGGATGGTTAAGGCAGGTAAAAAGTATGACATTGTAAAAAATCTTAAGGCTGATAATTTATCGGATAGTTGTGCTGAGTTTAGGCGTATTCCCAATCTTTTTGAGATAGTCACATATGATTATTGGGTAAAAAATTATAACAGCCAATTGTCAGAAGATGCTTTAAAACATAAAAACGAGTATCTATCTTCTCCTAAAGGTGTGGAACATGTGGTTAATGTTATAAACTTGAAACTCAAAATTTTGGGTAAGACGGATAAGGAAATAAAAAGCATTACTCTGGAAGAAAAATTGAGAATGTCAGATGCTTTTTTCGGAGGCGGGCACGAATTGATCGTCGCGAAACGCCATTACATTAAAGGCGCTAAGTACGATACGGAATGTTTATCGTCAGGCGAACTCACTCCTGAAGAACATTATCAGTATTTTTTATTTACCATTGATGCGATGAAGGATATTTTCAAAAATAACAGGTATGTTCGTTATATAAGTGTTTTTCAGAATTGGTTATCTAAGGCGGGTGCGTCTTTTGATCATCTCCACAAACAGTTGGTTGCTATTGATGAGTGGGGTGTTGCGATAGAGAAGGAATTAGAGTTGTATCGTGAAAACAAAAATGTATATAACGAAAGAGCGGTTAATTTTGCCAGTTATCACAACCTTGTTTTTGCCGAGAACGATTATGCTATCGCGTTTGCCGATATAGGACATCGATTTCCTACGATAGCGATCTATTCAAAAAGTAGAAATGCTATGCCTCAAGACCATGACGAGAGAGAGATACGTGGTATAAGCGATATAGTCCATGCGTGTCATGCGGCGATGGGTAATCAGTTACCGTGTAACGAGGAGTGGTATTACAGCCCTATAGACGCAACGGAGAATATTCCTTGGCATATTTTAATAAAGTGGCGGACTAATAATCCCGCCGGATTTGAGGGAGGGACAAAGATATATGTTAATTCCATCAGTCCCGAAGGGGTTAGAGATCAGATGGTTCCGAGGCTTTTTGAAATGAAAAATAAGAAAAAAATTGTCTCTTTCCCAATTGCTTTTGAATGTCCATGCAAACCGAACAGTCTAAGGTATGTAGATGGTGATAAATTTAAATAAAAGAGGAACTGAAATGAAAAATTTTTTTAAGATTGTTATGTTGTTTTCTGTGGGGGTATTTTTTATTGTCGCAACGTCTGTCGGTGCCGATGAAGTGGCGGGTAAATGGAAGTTGGTTTTAGAAGTGGTCAAAGGACCGGGCAAAGGATCTAAAGTAGAAGCTGTCGTGAATATTACCCAAGAAGAAAACGGTAGAATTGATGGTAAGACGGTTGATGGCGATGAAAAACAGGTCGGAAGACTGAGTGGATTGGCAAAGAGAACTATAATCGAGATGACATTTTCCCAAAAAAGAGAAGTTTACAGATGTTCTATGCACCTCTCTCATGACGGTAGATTATTTGGCGGTATATTCAAGGCGGTATCAGGCGGTGAAGGCGTTATCTATGGAATGAAGCAAGAGTAACTACCTGGTTTGATCATAAAATAACCTCTATAAACCGGAAAACAGCTGTTTTCCGGTTTAATTTTAACTGGATTCCCTTTCTTAAATCTGATAGTATCAATTTTTTTGTGAAGTATATTTTGTGTATTCTGAGGGAGTGGTATGAGTTGTTACTGTGTTGTTGTCGCGGCAGGGTTTGGCAGGCGTATGGGGGCTGATAGACCTAAACAGTTTCTTTGTTTGAATGGTACTCCTATTCTTGCTCATACTTTGATGCGTTTGTCTAAAATAACAGATATAGATGGTATTGTTTTGGTTGTTGCGCAAGAAGAAATGGATCTTTCTAAAAAAGATATTGTAGACGCTTATTCCATAAACAAAATTGTTTCTGTGGTAATAGGTGGTGCAAAAAGACAAGATTCCGTGTTCAATGGCTTGAAAGCTATATCCGCTCTTAATCCTGATTATGTACTTGTTCATGACGGAGTGAGACCTTTTTTCTCAAAAGATCTTTGCGGAAGGTTGATCTATCAGCTTAAGACGTTTCCTGCTGTTATCCCCGGTCTTAGTATCGCTCCTACTATCAAAGAGATTGACTCCGATTCGTTTGTTTCTAAGACTTTAAACAGAGGATGTTTGAGGGAGATTCAGACACCGCAAGGGGCTGATTATAAAATGCTTTTTAATGCTTACGAAAAATTGATTAATGAATCGACTGTTGTAACCGATGAGGCTTCGGCGATAGAGTTTTTGGGGGAAAAGGTTAAAGTGATAGAAGGAAATAGGGAAAATTTCAAGATAACTACTCCTTTTGATCTTAGTTTGGCGGAGCATATTGTCTCTAAAGGAGGTGGGTTGTGATAAGAGTCGGATTTGGTTGTGATGTTCATCCTTTTGATGAAACAAAGCCTCTTTTTTTGGGGGGGGTTTTCTTTCCGTCGTCTGTGGGGTTGAAAGGACATTCCGATGCGGATGTGGTTTTACATGCGTTATGCGATTCTCTTTTGGGGGCGGTGGCTATGGGGGATATCGGCGAGCATTTCCCTGATACGGATGCGCGGTATAAAAATAAGGAAAGCTCGTTTTTTTTGCAAAAAGTTGTGCAACTTTTGAGAAACGACGGTTTTTCTATTGTTAATATTGATATTACGATATTGGCAGAAAAACCAAAAATAATGGAACAGAAAAAAAATATCCGTGTTTCAATATCCAAAATATGCGATATCGATTTGAATCAGGTTTCTGTGAAAGCTACTACTACGGAGAAACTTGGTTTTGTCGGTCGCGAAGAGGGGATAATGGCTTGTGCCGTATCGACTATAACGTCAGGAGGCGGTAATGTCTAATGTAAGGGTGCGGTTTGCTTTGGGTCCTGTCGGATTTATCAATGTGGGTAATGCCCGCACTGCTTTGTTTAACTATCTTTTTGCTAAAAAAATGGGCGGGGAATTTGTAATCCGAATAGAAGAAACCTCTGCAAATAAGGTGAAAGATGATTATATCAGCCGGATTTTGTCTGATCTGAGATGGTTGAAATTGGAATGGAACGAAGGACCTAACTTAGGTGGACGGTTTGGTCCGTACAGGCAATCTCTCAGAAGCAGGATGTATCGGGAAGAAATGGAAAAGTTGATTTCGTCGAAAAATGTTTATCCCTGTTACTGTTCTATCGAAGACCTTCAGCGAAGAAGAGAAGATGCCTTGGCTAAGGGGATTCCGCCTCGTTATGATAATCGGTGTAGATCTTTATCCGAATCGGAGAAACAGGCTTTTGAGAATGAAGGTGTTAAACCTGTGTGGCGTTTTAGAGTTGATCCGCAGGATATTGTCATAAACGATCTGATTAGGGGGGATGTCAGTTTCGATACAAAATATATGGGCGATTTTGTGGTTTTAAAGTCGGATGGCACGCCCACGTTTCAGTTTGCTGTAACGGTTGATGACGCATTGATGGAAATAACCCATGTGATTAGGGGAGAGGATCATCTGCCGAATACACCGTCTCAGGTACTATTGTATAGGGCGTTGGGGTATGAGTTACCGAAATTCGCTCACCTTGGTTTGGTGACCGGTTGCGACAATGAGGCGATACAACGGGATCTGAACGATTACTCAATCTCGGATTTGCGATCTAAAGGGTATCTGCCTGAATCAATAGTAAACTACCTGTTTAATATAGGTATGGCGAGTACGCTAGGAGACGAGATTTTGTCTCATGGCGATATCATTGATCAGTTTGACCTTGTCAAGGTTGGGAGATCTTCCGCTTCTTTTGATACAGATAAACTTAATTGGTTTTCAGGCTACTATATTCGTGATGCCGATTTAGATAGGATTACGGAGTTGACGGTACCGTTTTTGAAAGAGAACGGTTTGTTGTCGGGGGGGCTAAACGAGGACGAGTATAGATATCTTGGGCGAGTGGTTGATCTGGCTAGGCACAATGTGAAATGTTTGTCGGAGATTGCCGATTACATATCGGCCTTTTTAGTGGATGAGGTAGTGTTTTCTCAGGATGTGTCTGATTTTTTGAGTCTTTCTGAGAATGTGTCGGCTGTTCGTCTGTTGTTGGAGGTTTTGGAAGAGACGGAGTTCGATTTGGATAAACAGGGGATAGACGGATTTTTAAAGACTGTTTTTAGCAAGACTGATATTGTATCAGGGGATTTTTATAAAATAATACGGTTTGTTTTGACAGGCAGAAAAGACGGGTTTGAAATAAATGACGTGATCTATTTGTTGGGTAAAGATAAAATGATAAAAAGGGTAAAGGATTTTTTGGAAAAACATGATGTTAATACATAATACGGCTACCAATAAAAAAGATGAATTTAAACCGATCAAAGACGGTAAGGTCGGTATGTATGTGTGTGGTGTTACCGTTTATGACAGGTGTCATCTTGGTCATGCTAGGGCGGTGGTGTTGTTTGATATTGTGTACCGTTTTTTGAAGGAACTGGGGTATGAGGTCAAATATGTTCGGAACTTCACTGATATTGATGATAAAATCATAAATAGGGTAAACCGGTTGTACAATAATCCAACCGACCTCAAAGATAAATGTAGGGAGTTGACCGAAAAGTATATCGCTAAATTCAAAGAGGATTTTGGTAAACTGAATGTTTTGTCACCTGATGTAGAACCTAAAGCGACAGAGCACATTCCCGATATCATCGAAG
>CAZFUR010000128.1:0-6200 GCA_964522245.1 uncultured bacterium
GATCTCAAAAAATATGAAAGTTTTGCATCTGTTCTTAAATCTATTAAAGCGGAAAGTAAAGTAGACTTAAAACAGAAAATTAATCAGGAAGAAGCTGTTAGAGCTATTTTAGATGAAAAACTTGCGGGTAAAAGTAGAAAATTGTGGAATGATACCCATAAACGATATTTGTTGGGAATGGTATCATCTTCTAAATATTATGGTTTGATGCATGAGTATATGCAAAAACTGGGGTTATCGGCAAAATCGTATCCGAGCTTGGATAAGTATATTGAATTTGTTCAGGTGAATTCTCAGATAAATCAAGAAAAACTTATCTCGCAGATACAAAGCATTCGCAAAGAGGTAAAACGACGTTTGTACTCATCACCGGATGAACAGAGACTGGATTATATCTGTAAAAATATAAACATAATTTCCAAAATGTTTGATCTGAAAATAACGGGCGATGAGTTCAATTTTTATCTTACGCATAAAGAAGATTTTTTTACTGAAAATATGCTTTCTTTCGTGAATATATGTGCGCCAAAATATAATTTGAGCTATTACATCGATCCGAATATTGGTTTCATAGACCAGTCTTTACCGATTCTTGAGAGTTTTTACAAGATATCCAAAAAACGAGACGATATTTTGGTGGAAAATGCTCTGTCTGAAATGGATATTTTGGGCAAAAAACAAGGGATTGTTGTTTTAGGTGGATTCCATACGTATGGTTTCGCTCAATTACTTAGGGAAAAGGGCATATCTTATTATGTTATTGCTCCAAGAGTAACCAGATCAGACAAGGGGAATCCTTACCTTTCTTTGATTGCGAACAAGGCGTCCTATGGTTCTTGGGGTAACAGAGCAAATACACTGGCGGTTTTGTCGTTTTTAGCTGAACAGGATATGGGATTGGAAAATCAGAATGTCGCTAAAGAGCGTCTTAAACTTTTATTTCTGGTTAATTCTGTGCGTAATTTGGTTGCTGACAATTTTGATTCAATCTCTGCCGTTGGACTTAATAACATCAAAAACAAGGTTAATCAGTATATAAAATCGGCAAATTTCTCGCAGATGGGAATAGAGGATATTGTTCATCAGGATGGCGCAATATTTATCAGCATAAAAGTGGCTGGTAGCGTGGAACCGATAGTTTTGAGAATTGAGAAAGATCTCCCTTTTTCTACCGGGGAGGATGTAATTGATTCTAAACAGTTTGGTAAATTTAAGTTATCTATTCTGTCGTCTGTAGAAAATATTACCGAGGCGATTGATCTTCAAAAAGCGATTGCCGGAAAAAATAGCCTGACTAAATCGGAAATGGATAAGATAAAAAACCCTAAACTAAAAAAACTTATTGCCTTGCTGCCTGATGATACGGATATGATTGTCGGATTAAAAAAACTGTCATTGAAAGAATTGGTTAACGTTGTCAAACTTATCAAATATGATGCTGTGGAAGACCCTACTATTGTTGCTAAGTATGTCGGAAAACTTTTGCTTATCAAGAAAATTCCTTCAAATGTAGCGGGCGATTACGTAGTGGATGGCACAAACTTGGAGAAACTTTTAAATCAGGGACCGTTTAATTTAAAGATGGATGAGATTAAACAGATCACTGATATTAATGTTGTAGGGTACGAATGGAGTGAAACTCAAAAATTGTGGGTTAGTAGTGAGGGCGGAACTCTTAGGGCTCCGGGCGATGTATCTGAAATCAGAATAGATCAGTCTGTAAAAGACAGATGGAGGCAACAGGCAAGTAAGATCTCAAAGGTGCAGGCAAGTAAAATTGGATTCAAGAATAGTAATAATAAGTATGGGGTCGGCAAACTTACGTATAACGTAAAAATACTCCAAATTGATGAATCGGATGATTCTATGCCTTCCGATGTCGTAGCCTACCATTTTAGAGACGAACAAGGCAATTTGGTGATTGTTACCAAGTTTGATCAGGACACTCTTCTAGGACAAGAAGCTATTTTTCACGAGACGGCTGAGGCGTTTTGGATGGATGTTCTTCGCAAAGAGCTTGGTGAGGAACTTAAAAGATCGGGAAGAAAAATCACCCAACAGGATATAGCTAGATTAAATAAAGAGGCTCATAGGTTAGCATCTGTGTTTGAAATAGCCAAATTCGGTACGGACTATGTTTCACCTTATCATTCAATTGTTTTATCTACTCAATCTGCTGAACAGTTGTTAAAACTACTAACAGAAGATAGAACGGAACAGCATAATTTTATCAAAGAGAAACTCGGTCAGAAAAAATTAGATTTACTGCTAGAATATGAAGCGAACTTTAGAGACAGTATTGTATCTGATCTTATCAATAGACTTTATGAGATCGATAACTTGCCGATATCAGCCGAGTCTTTTTCTGAAATACAGAGGATGAGAGGGATTATAGAACAGATTCAGGCAAAGGGGTTTGATATTAATCCTGTTATATCGGAGAAACTTAGTGAGCTTTTTAGTAAAGCAGACGAGTATCAGAAATCTATGGCTCCACAAAAAGAAGCTATAACTCGCTACGACAGGTTCTCTAACAAAAAAATAGAAGACCTGAATCCGAGCGACTGGATGGCTCAAAATCTAATAGATGAATTTACACGCATCAATAATGGCAATCCGATAGAAGAGATAGTTATTAAAGGCGATTCTAATACTATTGCGAACGAGTTGATGTCTAAACTGCAAACTAAAGGTCACGATGTTGTTTCTGTTAGTATCGTTTTGGATCATGGCGGAAAGACCTATCATATGATCCTAACGGATTCTGCGGCGAGTATTCTGTCCCAAATTGATAAGATTAGGTATGGAAATACCAATCTTTTTCAATTTGATTTTATGTTGGTTTTTGAGGTGGAAGAAGTATATTTAACCGGGGAAACTAAACTGAAATTTGATAAAATATCTGTTGGATCGGAATCGGATCCGCACAATCTTAGGGGGAAGAAACTGGTTTCCGATACTTTTAAGAATTTTGTTGCCGGTCTTAGAACTTATTATCCCGGTAGTAAGATAGAATCTTTGACCGTAGCGGATGCTACTCGTCATTGGATGAAAAAATATTTTGATGCTACTTGGTCCGGTGTAGATGGTATGGGTGCTTCTAGTCCTGATACTGCTTTTGGGCTTATCGCTCCGGTTACTCAGGCTGATATAATTGCTTCTCAGATAGAAGCCGTGGAGGGATTGAAAGATATCGTCAGGTCGGGCGGGGACTTAACTGCTGATCAGTTGACTAAAGTCGAAACAATACTCGGTTTATTGAGCAATACTGAATTTGGGACAAACGAGGAATATATTAAAGCTAGAAAAGAGATTGCGTGGTGGATCATGAATACCAAAAACGTCGATCTTAGAAAAGTTGGATTCAATGCTATCGGTAAATTGTCAGATAGGTTAGATGCTCAGCTTGGTCTGGAGGCTGAATTAGCTGATATCAAAATTGTTAGGGGGATGGGATACGAAAAGAATAGCGCGAATTTTTCTAGCGATGAGCGTTTATTTGAACGAATTCGCCAAAACGAAGATCCCTCGGATATTGTTTTTGGAGAAATAGAGCAGGCATTGAAGGAGACTAACATCATTAAACAGATGTTGTTTTTGAAATATGGCGTTAAGATATCTGTGGATGAGATAGAAAAAATAGAGGTAGATTATTTAGGTAAGGGGGTAAGTAAACAAGGACACAGAATTACGGTTGTGATGAAAGACGATCAACGGTATGGTTTTGTCCTTAAAGGAAAAAGAAGAACGGAAATTCCGTTTGCCTCCGAAACTTTTAATTTGATGTCTCTTGCCGGTGATTCTTCTTCGGAAAATATTGTTCCGGTAACGGGAAAATTAGTTGTTAAATATAGAGACGTTGATGGCAAAAGAGAGGAGATCTACTCTTTTATCGCAGAAGCATTTGCCGAAGGCGAGGCGGTGCGTATTGAACGCGGCGATACCAGCCCTGCTCTCCTTTCTAGAAGAAAAGATGAAAATAACCTAAAATACAAAGAAAGAGTAGGAGATACTGTTAAAGCTGTTACGAAGGTATTGCTTAATCTTTATAAAAGATCAGATGGAAGAATGTTGAAAGATCTTAATCCGGGAAATATTTTTTATAATGATGAGTCCGGAGTCGCAACTGTTATTGATATAGGAGATCTGGTTAAACTCAAACCTTTTGAGGTACTTGTTTTTATTAGACAGATGTTGACGGTTGAGATGATGAATAGAATTTATGGTCCCGCTGACGTAGATGCGGAGATAATCGATATTATGTATAACAAAATTATTGAGACTGTCATGGAATCTGAAGGCGGTTTTGATCTTATTGTGGGGTCTCAAGAAGAGTTGCAATCGTTCCTGTCTTCTCGAGAGGATCTGTCTGATGAAAAGGTATCTCATGATATAAATATACTTTTTGGTCAGTCTATGAAGGATTTGAGGTATCTAAATCAGATGATAAAGACTCATATTTCAAGGTATAATTCCACGGATGTTGCTGTGAATACGGATTTTGCGAAAATTGATTTTAGCAAAGCTAATGAAAAATTTATTGTAAGCGCTCTGAAAAATATCGGTCCTAATAGAGTTATCGTTATTGATTCGGCGGTTATCATGGAATGGATGAACAGGATTGATGACGTTGATCTGGAAACAGACGTAGAATTTACAGATAAGCTCGTTCCGCTTCTTTATGAGGTGAATAAACATAAAGTGTCAAACGTTAAGTTTATAGATGGGATAGACAAAGCCCGGATGCCGGAGGGGACATCAGCGTTTCATTTTTATGATAAGGCGGGAAATATTGTTATAATAACCAGTTATGACAGAAATACAGAGTTGGGCAAAGAGGCGTATTCTCACGAACTTGCTGAGGTTTTCTGGGAAAATTTCCTCGCTGCGGACAAAAAATTAGATTCTCTTCAGGCGAACGAGATTAGATGGAAAGCTCATATATTTGCTTCGGTAGAACAGGTTGTTCGTTATGGCAAAGAAGGTGTCACGTCGTACCATTTAGAGCAACTTGGCAAAATGTCTGATGAAGAACTGGTTGCTTTGTATTTTGAGGACAGGTCGGCTCATCACGCACTGATAAAGCAACATATGGGGCAATATTTAGGTGCGGATCTTCTCGATAAGGTAATGGACTATGAAGCTAAATTTAGAGAAAAGATCAGAGAACTTTTGGCGGATAAACTGGACGCCTTTCAGAAGTGGGAAGATGTTATAGATGATTTGTTGGCAGAATCAAAAGACGTAAAATTGGTAGAAACTCTGAAAATCTTTCAGTCGCTGGAGAATTCTAATCCTGTAAAACAAAAAATAATATTAGATTTGGAAAACCTGAACGCGACTGCGGGTGGTATTTTAAATGTCTTGACCGACGTTCTTGTGGAGAAAGGATATCTGTCAGAAGGGGGCGGTAATTATGAAGCGATTCAACAGGCATTAAAGGATCTTCAGTCTGATCATTTGCTTATGGTGGACGCTCAGTTCAAACAGCAGTATAAATCTGTTCTACTGAGAGAAATATCTACGGTTAAAGGAATTTCTCCTCAGACAATACAGGATCTTCGCAATCGTCTTATTAATGGTACTGATGAGTTTGCTACTTTTAGAGAAATTGAGAATATTATTGCTTCCTCAAATTCAAAAACAAGAGACGATATTGTTAAATCTTTGCAGGTGAAGGCTTATATATCATATGCGGTTTTGAATAAAATGGCACAAGAAGGACGCAATATAACATCTGCTGAAATGGGGCAGGTTATCGCTGAAGTTGTCGCTAGTTTTGGGAACATAACCTCTGTTTTAGATCAGGAGCTTATAGCCGATATACACTCAAAAGTTGACATGATTCTAAAAGGCGGAATATTGAAGCAGGCACTGGAAATAGAAAAGTTTCGGCTCGAACATCTGAATCCGATTATTAATGCTCTCAAATTGAACGATTTTGATTTGCTTAATCGGGCGATAGATCTATTAAAAAATGCCGATTCTAAAAAATATATCAACCACGAATCTGCGCTTGCTGAACTCGAGAATGTTTTTGGCGAAATTTTTAACAGAATCGATAAGTTAGATTTTGTTTCCAGAATGAAACTTGTCGATACCGTATCGAACCTAGCTAATCTTTTAAATATAGACCAATCCGGTTTTGTCAATTCTCTAGGTAATCAAATAAAGAGTGTAGTTGATACTCTTATTAATGA
>CAZFUR010000129.1:0-6176 GCA_964522245.1 uncultured bacterium
TATCGCCGTGGGCAACACTGCCAAAATAATCAAGAAACGGAAATAAACGTTATGTGCGGAATAACAGGCGTATTTAATCTGGACAAAAAAGACGTCGATAAAGACGTTTTGACAAGAATGAACTCTACTTTGACCCACCGTGGACCCGACGCAGAGGGATATTATATCAAAAATTTTGTCGGATTGGCTCATAGACGACTAAGCATCATAGATTTAGAATCAGGTGCTCAACCGATGCTAAACTCCGACAAAACAGTATCCGTAGTCTTCAACGGTGAAATATACAATTTCAAAGAAATAAAAAAAATGCTTCAAACAAAAAAACATAATTTCCTGACAAATTCAGATACCGAGGTAATCATTCATCTTTATGAAGAATACGGAGAAAAAACACCTGAATTTTTAGACGGTATGTTCGCATTTGCAATATGGGATACAAAAAAACAAGTTCTCTTCATCGCTAGAGACAGAATCGGAATAAAACCTCTGTACTATTCCGTGAATGAAAAAAGTTTTGCTTTCGGGTCAGAGATTAAACCACTTCTTGAATCCGCAACCATCGAGAAAAAAATAGATAACACTGCCGTTATGGATTACCTCACATACGGTTTTATACCCGCTCCTAAAACAATTTTTAAATCTGTAAAAAAACTGTTGCCCGCACATACTTTATCGATAGATATATCGACAAAATCTCCTCTGATTAAAAAGTATTGGGATATCTCTTTCGCAAAGAAAATAGACTGTAGCGAAGAGGAACTCTCTGATAAAATAATCGAACAACTACACCGTGCCGTCTCGTCAAATCTTGTGAGCGATGTTCCGCTAGGAGCGTTTTTGAGCGGAGGAATAGACTCGAGCGCAGTTGTTGCGTCTATGACTAAAATTACCGGCACCCCCGTTAAAACCTGCTCAATCGGTTTCGATCAGCAACGTTTCAGCGAACTGCCATACGCAAAAGAGGTGGCGCAACTTTATAACTCCGAGCATTCAGAATATAAAGTAACACCGGACGCAATAGGATTTATAAACAAAATTCTTTACCACTACGATGAGCCGTTTGCAGATACATCGGCGTTGCCCAGTTTCTATCTGTCTAAAGTGACAAGGGAAAAAGTAAAAGTTGCCCTGTCGGGAGACGGAGGAGACGAGAATTTCGCAGGATACAGAAGATATCTCATCGATAAAATGGAAAATAGTATCAGGAAAATTTTCCCGATAAGACCTGTTTTTCGTTTTTTAGCAAAAATATATCCAAAAGCGGATTGGTTACCTCAAATATTCAGAGCAAAAACAGTCTTTCAGAATCTATCTAAAACTCCTTTTGAAGCGTATTTCAATACCGTATCGTTGTACGATAAAGATTTTCTAGAACAAATATTGACACCCGTTTTCAAAGAAAACCTTGAAGGATACAATCCAAAATCAGTCATGGAAGACTATTACAAAAAATCCGACGCTAAAAATCATATGGACAAAATACTCTACACAGAAATTAAAACCTTCCTACCCGATGATTATCTGGTAAAAGTGGACAGAGCAAGTATGGGTAACTCCCTTGAAGTACGGGTACCGTTGCTAAACCACGAGTTTATGGAATTTACGGCAAAAATACCGGTCAAACTAAAGATAAAAAAAGCCCAAACCAAATATATTTTTAAAAAAGCATTAGAACGACTTTTACCAAAAAATATTTTGTACAGAAAAAAACAAGGATTCGAGATTCCAGTCGATAAATGGTTAAGAGAAGACTTGAAAGATTATGTATATGCTATCTTGTTCAGAGAAAACTCGTTTATATCGTCTGTAATAAGGACAGAACATCTGGGAAAAATATGGAAACAACATATCGCCGGAACAAAAAATTACGGCAACCATATATGGGCACTGTTTCTTCTGGAAGCATGGTACAAGAAATATATGGAGTAATCAGGAAATTTTCTCATTGATTTTATCTATCAATGTTTTCGCGTCAATCGGTTTGACCATATAGTCGTCGCACCCTTTATCGAACGCTTCGAGAGTAGGCTTTTTGTAAGACGTTATTATTATTATGGGCATTCCTTTACCAAGCATGACACCACGTTCTTTTTCCACCTGCCTGATCTGTTCTAAAACATCCAATCCGCTTTTTTCAGGCATCTCTATATCCAGTAAAATAAGATCGTAAAATGAGTTTTCGCGTATAGAATCCTCGTATGCTTTTAAAACCTCCAACCCGTCGGCGGCTATATCGCACTCTGCATGGTCTTTCAGTATACCTAGAATCATTTTTCTGCTTATAAAGTCGTCTTCAGCCACAAGTATTTTTTTCATATTATTATCTTCCTTTTAATGTTACTGTAAAAGAAATATACCTCACAGATAACTGTCGACTAAAAATATCAATATCTTTATTTTTATCCGATAGTTTTTTCAGAAAAGATAAGGTTTTATTATGGCAAAAATTAAACTTGACCTCCATGACATTTATAACAAAGGCTCTTCTATAGAAAAAGAATTGAACAGGGTTATAGAAGAAGCCGTACAGAAAAGAATAGCGGTCGTAGAAATTATACCCGGCAAAGGAACAGGACAGCTGAAAAAACATGTCATCCGATTCCTTGAACAAAAAAAGATAAAAAAACTCTATCACAGAGTAGTCAAGGATAGCAAAAATTTCGGAAGGGTGTTTGTTCATTTCAGGCATCAAAATAACCGATAACCGATTTTTATCTACCGCCGTCCCGCTCTTTTGATAAAAACTATTCTATTACAGATAGGTGGATTTTAATTTTCGAATAGATCGTTCCCGTCAACGTCATAATTTATGAACGTAAAACAGGAAAGGAGTCAAGCCATGAAAAGAAATCTAAAAACCGCCACTATATTGATTAGCACTCTGTTGTTTTGCTTGCTGATGATACAACCCCAAGCCCGCGCCGGCGACAAAGAATGGTCTACCGTAGGGAAAATATTAACAGGAATAATAGGCGCACAAATACTCTATGAAACAATAAACACCGACTACTCCTACACGTCACCGTTCAACACCCCTTATAGACAATACCACAATAGAAGACCAAATATAATTATAGAGACCACCCGCACATACGATATAGAAAATCCTCAGGTTTGCGAACACCCCAGATACCGCTACAGGAGACCCCACAGGAATCACAGAAGAAACCGTAACCACACAAGAGAACGCAGAAGTTATCGATACAGAACATACCAACACACAAATTATGAAGACGAAGACGGATATTACGAATATGAAACGTACGAACAGATCCTATACACCCCAAAACAATACTGTGAGATGTATTAGACAAAACCTACGGTTTCGGATTAACGAATATATATCTTAACGACACCTCAATAATAGTCTTGTTCTTTGATAACGCCGAATACTGAATTTTCAATCGATCAATCTGCTCTTTGCAATGCTGTAAGGTACCCGACAGCTGATTGGAATTGCTATCGTAATCGGATTTATGTTTTGCCATATAATTTTCGTACTGAGTGATCTGTTTATCGATAACGGTCAGTTGGGAACCGACCACTTTTTTTGAGAAGTTTGACGCCGGGCTGGTTATCTTTATCTGTATATCCATCGGAACACCGGGTACAGTGGTTTCCTCTTTGATATGAGAATAAACAACAGACTTAACCTCGTTGCCACGCTGTTTATATTTAAAATTCTCCGCCGATAAAAACTTTTTGAAAAAATCAGCGACACTATTGACCGAATCAGTCGTCTCAAAAATAAGTTCCGTTCCCATAAAATCCGGCAGATCCCGTCTATACGCTTTGTTCTCTTTTAGAACAGGCAAATTTTTCTGAGATACCAACTTTGCCAAAGGATAGATGTAGTCGGATATATCGGGAAAAGATTTTTCTATCACATTATCAAATGATTTCCCGACATTCTCTTCGTATTTTCTTTTTTTTGCGCTTCCCTTCTTTTTTCCACAACCGAAAAAAAAGACCGCCACAATCATTAGAACAGATATCCCAATACACCTCTTAAACATAAAAACCCTCCTGTTTGTTTTATGGTGATTATAAATGAATCGAGGAATTTATCAATTTTTTTTTACAAATTCGTTGTTTACAAATTTATATGATTTTTATTAGAGTAGGCGGACGACAAAAAAAATGATAAGGAACTGATATGGAAAAAAATCCGCCGATTATAAAAAAAATTAACAATCTGCTAACTACCGTTGATAAAGAATCACAACGATACAAAATACTCCAAACAGCACTAGCCTTCAAGACTAACTGGATAGAGCTGGGAAAAAAGCTCCATGAGGTCTATAAATCTGGAAAGTTCAGAGAATGGGGATACAAAACTTTCGAAAAATACTGTTTTCAGGAGATCGGTATCAGAAAAAAAACAGCCGAAAAACTGACTCTATCGTATTTCTATCTACAAAATCACGAACCAAAAATACTCGAAAATGCCAACAAACAGAGCATTCCTGAACTCAACACCATAAATATTCTAGCAAAAGCCAAAACCGATGAAAATATCCCCGATGAAAAATATGAAGAACTCAAACAAGCCGCTTTCGAAGACGGTTGTAACGATAGAACATTGAAAAAACGGTACAAAGATTTTGTGGAAGAAATCAATCCTCAAGAAGAAGATTCTCCCGTAAATGACGACGATTTATCGAACAAACAGATATCATCCTTGATCCGCTCTTTTGAGCAAATCGATAGAAAAACCGAGGAAATCCAAGCAATTCCAATCGAAATCAAAACGGATATCAGAAAAATACTCATGAAACTCAAATCACTAATTTAGGTTTTCTGACTAAAATCTGCTTTACTCTCTTTTTTTGTTATGCTAGCATTTACTTGTCGGAGGCGTTGCGAATTTTTTGTTGTTCCGTATTTGTGGTCATTTTGCGGAACGTATAGAGGTATAACCCAAAGGACTCAATAACTATGATTTCCATTTATCGAGAAGAAGTCAGAGACCTTTTTAATAAGAATCAGCCCACACAAGCGGAAGATCTCTGGATGCAGTTACTTGATGAAAATCCGGCGGATATTGATCTTTTTGTCGGCTTAAGTATCGAGTTTGAAAGGAAAGGTCACGCCAAAGATGCAACCGCGCTTCTTGCCATGAGTATGCCGTATTTGATCGAAAACAAGATGGTTGAAGAAGCCGTCACTACAATGAAGCGAATAGCGCAGATGTTGCCTCATGATAAGGAAACCGCAGAAAAGACTGCGGAATATTACGGAGAACTCTACAAAGGATTTCCAAACCTAAAGAAAATAATTCTAAAATCAAAAATAACCGATCCGACAGTAAATCTGACAGAATCGATGGAGGTTTTTAAGAATTTGACGACCTTCACCGTCGGCAGTTTCTGTAAACATAACAGTTGGGGTATAGGAAAAATCACCGGATTATGTTTCGATACCCAGATGCTGACGATAGATTTCTACACAAAAAAACGCCACAAAATGGCGATCAGTCTTGCAGTAAAAGCACTTAAAAAGATTGATGACAATCATATCTCCGCCTTAAAATATAAAGATATCGAAAAAACAAGGCAACTGGCAAAAGATAACCCGGTGGAGCTGATCAAAGTTGTGCTTAGAAGTTATGATAACAACAAAGCGTCATTGCTTGATATAACAGACGCTTTAGCCAACGATGTTATCGGTCAGAAAACCTGGAAAAAATGGTGGGATAAGACTAAAAACCTGCTAAAATCCGACCCTTACATTCTGTTGCCCGAAAAAAAGAGCAAGATATATGGTCTTCTGGATAAACCTGTCATACTAGAAGACAAGGCGTTAAAAAGTTATCATAATTTATCTAACTTCAAAGAAAAGTTTAATTTTGTCGCAGTGAAGGTAAAAAAACAACGGAAAGAACATTTTAATAAAGATTTCTATGAAGAAATAGCAAAAGACCTCGCAAAGATTATAGAAATGAACTATTCCGTTAACACATCAATAGCTTTGGAATCTTATTTTACTTTGGACTCATTAACGACACATCTGTCAAACGCTACAACATTTACAGAATATTCCGTAGAACAAATTTTAAGAAACAATAGCAATCTTGCCGATATCGTTACAAACATCACGAAACTTGATTTAAAAAAACAGGCGTTAAAGGAAATAAAAAGGTTTTTCCCCGACAGATGGGTAGACGTATATACCGA
>CAZFUR010000130.1:0-6150 GCA_964522245.1 uncultured bacterium
AAAATATGAATTGACTGGAACAAATGCAGTTCCAAATGCTGATACCCAATTTATTCGCAATAAGCAAAGATAAATTAGCGACTCTGGATACATGATTATAATGATTGAAATAACCGTTTTTGTTATATCTGTATAAAGAGATAATATTGTTAGCTTTCAGAGTCTTCTTTTTTGCCCTACTTTCCCAAGCACTGGTCAATTCCGCATCTACAGCATCAACGCTCTTTACATCTTTGGAAGTCATGCCTAACTCGGCTGCCGTCAGAGACGATAGAACCGCTTTGTTTTTTGTCGACAACAGCTTCATGGCAGACTCGTAAACCCTTTTTGATAGCCTACCCTCCGAACTGAGACGATCCAATTGAGACAGCAACCCACCGAATTCACCGATTTTCAATCTGGTAGAATATAAACCAACCAGCTCCTTGGCTTTTGAAGAATCAATTGTTCCGGCACAGAGAAGTATTTCTGCCAATAGCTGGTACTTCGGATTAGATATTTTGAGATTTGGCAACCATTGCTTAACAGCTATCTGAACAATGGGAGAATTTTCTGATAAAGCTACACCTGTTTTTTCTTTAATTATTTTAACAATATTTTCATGCGCATTATATTTTTGATAATAAGCATTAATATAATCGTCATATTTTTTTCTCAATACGTTCAAATCGTCTTCATCGGTAATTCCCTTGGCTTCATTCCGGAAATCTCTATTTAAAATCCTAACCGCCTCACCATAAGGCAAATCTATGGATAAACCATTTTTCATGATAATTTCATGAGCTTTAGACAAATCATCTTTATTTATGTCAATCAATCCCAGATTAAAAATAACCGAAGCTCGAAGCAACAACGACAATTCTTGTTTAGACAAATCTAAATTGCTACCTATCAATTGAGACAACTGAGTAACTCTGGTAACATGATTTTTAATATCAAATGCGTCTCCGGTTTCATATAATTTCAAAACATCTATAACCCCCATCTTCTTATCTGATCCGTCTTCCGGAGTAACGGTTTTATCCGATACTTTAACATCCGAATCCGATATTTTGGTATCCGGTACAGTTGACGGCACAACATCATCAGATTTGCTTGGAGTCGATTCGCCACCATCGGTCGGTCTAATAAGAACCTGTCCTTTTCCATTTAGACCTTTTTGGTTTTCAGGTAAATCGCGCAACTGCTCTAATCCTTCAATGAATAATGCTTCAAATTTATTGATAAACTCGTTAGCCGTGGCAGACTCTTGAGCTAATGGTTCCACAGAAGCTAAAATCAGATCTCGTTTTCTTGCATCGGTTTTGTTCAACAAAGAATTCTTGCCTGAATTGAATTTGAGTATCTTTCCTAGAGGAAGAACAACACCGTTATGTATAATTTCGACAATATTTGACAATACAATCCCCAAAGAAGCACCCAGCATATAGCCTATAAAAAACTCTATAATGAGGACAAGGGCAGGGGCTAAACCTGCAGATAAACCGAAAAATGCCACATGTAATGCAGGGAAAACCACACCCGCGATACCCGCTGTAAGACCTTTTGTTCCCATAGCTAAAGCGATTATTGTTACAAACGGCAATAATGCGAAATGCAACATAGTTCCCGGTAGTCCAAATAGACTCAAATGGATGCCAACAACACTCATTATTACAAACGTGGATGCCATACTCCTAAATTTCTTAGCAGAGATTCGCCCCTTAAACAGCTTAAGAATTCTTTCTTTATAACTTAATTTATCGCCAGGTTTTGGTTTTAGAACATAAGCCATCATCTTTAATAATTTCGGTTTTGGATTTTTCAGTTTGGAAACCAAACGCTGTAGAATCTGAACCTGTTGTTCAATGGTGTATTTGCTAATACTTTTCATTACTCCTGCGGTTTTAGCAGTAGCAATTTCAGGAGAATCGCCTATAAACGAATCGTTCAATTTTTTCTCCAGATTTTCTTTCAGATAAACAACCGCTATCTGTTTGGTAAAAACACGTTCAAAATCGTCTATAGAATGAATCTGGGGAGCTAGATCGGAAACCACCGTCATTATGTATGCCGTAGGATACTTGCCTTGTTTTTGGTATTCTTGCATAATTTTGCGTAAAAACAAAGCGTTCGGGAAAAGAGATCTCAGGTTTTCCAAAAACTTCATTGTTTTCTTAAAAGAGAAAAAAGAAAGAGATATAACTTCAACAATAAGTTTTGAGAATCCCTCAGATCCTAATAAGAGTCCCACAAAAACAAACAATAGAGGGAAAGATAAAGCTAACCCAAAGACACTATAATAATACCCCACAGAAGCAACACCTAAGACTAATCTCAAGAGTTTCTTCATTGCTCCTCCTTTGAAAACACCTGAAGCCTCAGCAATCATTAAAGCACCCGGAATGAGTCCGGCCCAAAACCCCCACATAACTATTGCCGCAACCGGAATAGCCCATCTCAGGAAAACTTTTAATGAATCGGTAAAAACCAACCTTTTGCCCGTTCGTCTGGGACGAGAAACTATCTTCGTTTGAAATAAACGATACAGCATTTTAAATCTACCTATTTTCGGTATAACGGTTTTGGATAAAACCTTCTCCAATGCCTTGACTTTATCTTCTGTAGATAAGTTTATCAAAGCGGCTTTCAACGCTTCTATTTCATTATTTGAATAGTTTTCAGCAAGCTTTTTCTCGATCTCACGTATAGCGGGTGAATCATCCTGAATCGGTTCAGATTCTTGTGCAGTATCCTTCGGTAAAACAGATTCTCCGACAGCTTCTTGTTCTTCTTTTGATAATGGTGAATCAAATAACTTGTTTTCGTTTATCAAATCGACTATCGTCGTTCTTTTCTGTTTTCCGTCGGTTTTACTATTTATCGTGTCTTTCGCTACCTTGGATAATAGATCATGTCCTAACAGTTTATCCCCCATTTGCAGTTGCATAACTCCAATATATTTTTCATCAGCGCTAAAACGCTTAAGGTACTCTATTGCGGCACCTTTTAGAGCCGCATCGATGAACTCTTCTCCATTCGGTGTTTTTTCCAATGTTTTTGCCATAGCCACAGCCACACGAAAATCCACTGCCGACAAACCATTGGCAACAGGTTTTTTGCTATTTGTAAGTTGAATCCAACGAATAACCTTAAATACTCTGGACTGCATTTTATCATCAAGGACTTGCAACATATTTAATACATTATGCGCGTTTGCTAATCCCGGCGGAAAAGGACCGACCCTCCTAGCCAAATGTCCATACAAAGTATCCCCAAAGATAATATAGTTTATCCATCCTGCTCCACGCCCAATGCCTTCATAACTAATTTCATCTCTTGTATATGCCTTCCCGTCAAAAACGTTACCAAGAGCTCCTTTCCAATCTTCAAATTCATCAGAAGCAACACCAAATTTAAAGAAAGGATTATCCATAAGAGTTTCTATAGAATATTTCATACTGATTCCCTTACCGAAAGACGCGGCACGCTGGATACTCTGTTCAGCCGAGATTTTTCTTTCATACTGACTCTCATAGTAATTTCTCAAATGCATTGATATCGCTGGAGTATAAGGATGATTGGTTGGGGAATACATATTTACGATACCGAAAAAAGTATCCTCAGCCAAAGCAAATGCAAGGTCATCGGCGTTAGACTCCATAACGTTGAAAGCGGACATTGCCGACAACCAAGGAGGTTCACCCAAAACTCTCATAGCAGCAACTATAGGAATAGACGGTGAATCTTCTTTCGTGGCACCTTTTTCACCCCATTTCGGTCTAAATTTGACCATACCTGCCATAAAAGGGAATCCACCGGTCACAGGATGGCGAGCTTCAGACCAAAAACCACTCAACATATTAAGTGTTTTAGTAGCGTCAAACCCAAATATTTTACCAAGTATAGCGACGTCTCTGGTTGTTACATCCAAATAACCTCTGTTTCTCAATTCAGGGCTAATTTTACTCAAGTTTCTAATATCTTTTAAGGTAACATACTGATAATTATGACGTTCATCCATAGGTGCCTCTGTTAACCTGCGTTTTTCTATATAAGCGTTAACTGCATCGCACAATTTCGCAGGATCTTTCTCAGCCTCTTCGATCAGTCTATTAAGCATGATAGCACCCTGTTTAGCCATTTGAACATTAATTTCCTCAATCGCCGGTTCAAGATCCGTCTGAGTATAAATATATTGTCCAAAACTTTCCGATTTCTCATCTGGATTATCTTTATTCTGAGTGACATATTCCTCAGCCATAGTGATCGGTTCAATAGAAATACCGTTAGACAAACCGTTTCTGATTCTTTCGGAATAATCCAACATATCGTCAGCGACAACAGATGTCAGTGGTTTATCGGCTCTCAAATTATTTAAGAATACCTCCATAGGCACCACGCCTTCTTTTATCGCTTTTTCTAAACCCAGAGATTTTTTTACCAATTCAAACCCGGAATCGTCCAAGATTCTAAGTTTTTTCTTCAAAGACATAGAAGACAAATCCAACGGGGAAAATTTCGGTTGAGACGCAAGAATTGCCAACAAAGTCGATCCGGTAAACAGAGTAAAAATATTCCCAGGTGTAACTTCCGCAAAAATACCGGTCAATATATTAATGGCTGATAGAACGACAACAACCGCCAAACCAAGTCCGAAAGTCTTTTTGACCGGAAATAGCCCCAACCCAAACCGTATTGCCGTAAACCAATACGATATTCTTTTCGCCGCGGGAATGGCTAAAGCCGCCCCTAACGCAGTCAATCCTATGATACCGTATACAGGCATCATTGCTGATAAAGATAAAATAATACCACCCAAGAGAAAAACACTATTTTTGAGCAAAAATCTAGCCGGAACAGTAAAAATATAATTCAACAAATTAGAATCCCGTCCATAGATAAACGATTCCATAAACGGACCGAGTTTTTTAGTATGATATTCACTAAGTTCATTAAACTTTTCGTAGTATGCTTTCTGAGCGCCATTCAGGACTCCCGCATCATTCAATTTTTTGCCCATATCTAATATCCGTTTGTGCCAACCAAACAAGTTTTTAAAAGAGAATCCGCCACCATGAAGTTCTTTTCTGATCTGTTCTTCTGCTTTGGAATTAACAAGATCAATCCTCTTATCAAAATCAGAAAACTCTTTTCCATCCATACTCAGTTTTCTAAACTGTTCAAGAACGGCAAACGTATCTTTACTTATGAGTTTAATGCTAGGATCAACATCATATATCTCATCAAGTTTTTTCCCCTCAATATCTTTAATTTTTTGTTTGAGCAAATTAATCGGTAAATTCGGATAAGAATCTTGCACTTTTTTTAGAAAACCTTTTATATCTTTGTCTTCTTTTATTTTCACACTATCGCTCACGATAAAAACTTCCCAATCGGGAGACTCATCTGTACCCTTGTTGTTTATGATAATACGATCCATAGGTGTTCCATTCTTATCAGCGAGATCAGAGAAAAGTTTGAACGCATCGGTAAGATCAGGATTTTTGTCTCTATTGCGTTCTGTTTTCGCAACCGACAACAAACGCTCGGGATCATACGCACCCTTATCGGATATTTTACACCAAGAACGCGAGCTGGCAATATTCGTCCCTGCACGATTCAATATGGCACTTCGATCCGAATCGTCACCGAATTGTTTCTCTAAAGAACCGCCCCTGTGTACGTCCACATTATGAGAACCATGGTACATCATACCTACGGCAGTGCTGTATGCTCCTATATGTTGTCCTGAGATATCATCTAAAACCCCTATTTTATATATAGTATTTTCATCATATTTCCTTGTTTTGGAAACATCATCCACCCATATGGTAACATCTGTTATCTGATCTTTGACATTGCCGATAGAAGCCGCTAAGTATTTCATAGCCTTGTATTGGGCGGAATTTTTCTTAAAAAGAGAGATTAATGAATCCAAATACTCTTGAGTTTTAATTAGAACAAGTCCTTGAAAGACCTCTCCTTTCTCCCAAGTGTCTATCGAATTGTTGTTTCTATCTGCTTCACTCTTCAGACGCTCTTTCTCGACAGAAATAAAGAAGGTTTTCAGAGACATGTACGGATCAACAAGAAGATGAGCGTTATTGAGAAATCTTTCTTCCGAGATATAAATACCGGAAAAGTTAGCCAATTTATGAAGATTTCTAG
>CAZFUR010000131.1:0-4566 GCA_964522245.1 uncultured bacterium
AGACAAACCCATGGAGTATCTTGTATTACACAATTAAGCGCTTTCTCATAAAGAGCACACTGTTTATCATGGTCCACTGTAATTCTTGCCAACTCTATTAACCTATCGAATTTCTCGTTTTTATACCGCACTCTATTGCCGGCAGCCCCCCAGTTCTTTGAATGAAAAACAGGATACAAAAAATTCTCTATATCAGGATAAGCCGCCCACCATGACAACAAAAACATACCCGCCTCCCCAGAGCTAACCTTTTCTTTAAAAGCAGTCCACTCTAACTGTTCCAATTTCACATTTAAACCGATCCGTTTCAGATCGTTCTGGATAAATTCAGCAACACCCTCTTGTTCTCTGTCACTACTAAAATACAACAACGGTTCTTTATCTAATTTTACCGCACTTTCTTTGAGCATTCTGAGCGCATAATCGGGATCATAATCTAACTGATGAGAATAAGATATTTTTTTATCAATCAACATCGGATGAACCGGAGAATCCGCCTTTTCCACTCTGGAATCAAGATAATTTTTTATGATAGATTCTCTATTAACGGCGCAACAAACCGCTTTACGAAATTTTCGGTTCGAATACGGTTTTCGTTGACAGTTAAAACCTAAATAGTAGGTGTTTAACCCCGGCGTACTATAGATATAATTTTTCCATTTACTGTTTTTTCTGAAATTATCGAATTCCGATCTGGGAATATCCAGTATATCAATCAGACCGTTTTCAAACTCGGTTATAGCCGTAAAATCTTCAGGTATAATACGAAAAACTATTTTTTTTATCTGTGCGGGAGTCTCAAAATAATTATCGTTTCTGACCAAAACAAGTCTATTGCCTCTTTGCCATTTTTCCAGAACAAACGGACCGGTTCCTTTGGGCGTTCTACCTGTTTTGAAAACAGATACAAGAGCATTAGTTGTTGTAAGTATCGACAAAAACGGTGTAAAAGGTTCATCCAATATAATTTCAAATATGTTATCGCCTAAAACCTTAAAACCTGTAACCTCACTTTTTTCTCCTGAAACAAAGTCACCCGCACCTTCTACTTTCTCAAATATCCATGATCTTGGCGACGCGACTTTCGGGTCTAATATCCGCTCAAAAGATTCTTTCACTTTTTCAGCCGTTAACACCTCACCATCAGAGAATAAAACGTTTTTTCTCAAATAAAACCTGTACTTCTTACCACCATCCAATATCTCCCATTTCTCCGCCAAATCGGGAATTATCTCCAATCCTCTATTCAGACGAACCAATCCGTTATACAAATATGCCGATATTTTTCCGCCGTCAACATCAACAACAAACGCCGGATCAACGGTGGTGATATCCTCTTTTAAGCGCAACGATAACGTATCAAGAACCCTCTTATTAAAATTACACCCGCAAACAACCAACAAAAAAACCATAGCCAACTTTAGTAATCTGCTCAATTTTGACTCCTTAATAAAAGTTTACCCGGTAAATAATCCGGTTTGGTTTTATATACACTAACCCCATTAACCCAAACATTTTTTATTCCGACAGGCTCAATTTTTGGATCCGTAAACCCGCCTTTCCCATCAATTTTATCAGCATCCCACAATACCATATCAGCAAAATATCCAACCGATAACAACCCTCGTTTATTCACTCGCATTTTCTTTGCGGCAAATCCTGTTATCCTGTATACAGCCTCCTCAAGACTGAGGATTTTCTCATCCAAAACCATCCTCAAAAATCTGGGAAACGTACCGTAAGCCCTAGGATGAGGACAGCTAGAATTTTTATATGTTATTATAGAACTATCCGACCCGACCATCATAGAAGAATGAGAAAATATTTTCCTGAGATTACCCCCCCGCATGAGAACAAACGTAGCCTCAACGGCGAATCTAACATCTAGTATAAAATCTATCACATCAAGCCAAAAAGTTTTGCTTTCACGATCTACAATCTCAGTTAATTTCTTGCCGACACACTGCGCCCTAAAACTACAATCCGATATAATAATATTATCCGCATCTTCAAGAGAAAACCTTTCAGCAAGAACAGTTGCCGTCTCTTTTTTAAAACGGTTATCGCTCAACCTTTCGTATGCTTTATCGATACCCCCGTCAAAAATTTCCTGAGGCATAATCCAATCCAAATCAGTATTAAACCCAGTATACGGATACCTGTCGAAACAGATATCCACACCCGACTCTTTCGCCTCGTCTATCCGTTCAATCAAACCATCCAGTTTAGACCAATTTTTTCTGCCGTACGCCTTGAGATGAGATATCTGAATCCTGACACCATGAGTTTTCGCAAAACCTATAATCTCATCTAAACTCTCTACAACCTCCCGCCCCTCGTCTCGCATATGAACAGACAAGAAAACATCATTCTCTTTTACCGCTTCAAAAAGAGCTTTTAGCTCATCTCTGCCAGCAAAAATCCCGGGCGGATAAGCCAACCCCAACGACACACCCCAATATCCCTGTTTGATATATTTATCCGTCAAATCCTTGAAAACAACAAGCTCTTCACCCGATAAATCACCGGAACAATAACCTTTTATCGATGTCCTAATATTAGCATGACCCAAAAGAGGCAGTATATTTATCGCCAAACCTGACTTTTCAACTTTACTGAAATACTCTGCCGGCTCATGCCAATCCAGATTTAACCCTCTTTTTTTCCATCTAGTATGCCACCTATCCCATGCGTGCGAATGGAGCGGAGCAGATGACAACCCACAATTTCCCACAACCTCCGTTGTCACTCCTTGATAAACCTTAGATTCAGCACCGGGATTTAACAAGATCGAAAAATCAGAGTGACTATGAACATCTATAAAACCGGGACTTAACAATAATCCTTCTGCGTCTATCAGATTATCAAAATAACTTTCATCTTCTATCGAGACTATCTTGCCGTCACGCACACCAACGGAACCTATAAAACCGGGTGAGCCGTCACCTTTCACAACAAAAGCATTTTTTACGATAAAACTTGTATTCTCAGTCAATAATTTGCCCGATCTTAAAAATAGTCCTACTTCGACGCCCCGTCCAGTTTAAAAATAATAGATGCGTAACTTACACAACTACTATAATCACCCGTAAGATCGCCGGATGTATAATATATTAGTTCTCTGCCAGATACATTTTGCGGTAAAATCTCTAACAAGATCTTTATCGGTTCTCTTCCACAGATAGTAGCCCCCGTCTTTGATAAATAATCCGAAAACCCAATTTTATCTTTATTTATGATCTTGTCGATCGCCCCGCCATCAAGTTTAGCTATATTGCTCTTTATATCCGATCTAAACGGGAGATATCCAAAATTCAACCCGTAGTGAGTAAAATCTGAACTGACAACAACAACCGTTTCAGCATCTATACAATTTTTTATCGATTCAGCAATACCGGTATAATCCGATTCTTCCAGATGACCTATCAGAATAGGCACAATAGAAAACTCACCCAAGACAGATTGTAAAAAAGGTAACTGTATTTCTATGGAATGTTCGTTACGATGAGCCGAGCGATTGGTGGAAAACAGATCGCTTTTTAGTAATTTTGCGCATATATCCGAATCAAGTTTGACCTTGCCAAGAGGAGTTTCATAATACTCCACATCCAATATGGATGCACCTCTGAAAGCAGTGTGATGACCGGGTGCTAGAATAATCACTGTGGTAATGGTTTGGTTTTGTAAAGTTTTATAGGCATACGCCGCCGCCCTACCGGAATAACGATACCCCGCATGAGGCGAAATTAAGGCATATATGTCACCGGTGGCACCTACTTGCACATCGTTTAAATATCCATCGATAACTTTACTCAGCTCTTCAGAATCACCCGGATACCACGAACCCGCAATAACCGACTCCCTAACAGATCCCATTTTATCTCCCCCGGTTTTTTCTACATTTTCAGACAAAACATCAGAACAAAAACCATCGCCAACAGACAAAAATAAAAACAGGCTAACAACAAAACCGATATGACTCAATTTATTCCCCCAAGCTAAAAGTAACCCAATTCCCGCAGTTTACTATCGCTTGTTTTCCAGTTCTTATCCACCTTTACAAATAACTCAAGATAAGACTGTTGATCGACAAACTCCTCAATATCTTTGCGGGCAAGCCTACCGATCTTCTTGATCATTGAACCCGACTTACCTATTATCATCCCTTTATGAGTCTCCCGCTCAACAAATAATACCGCTCTTATATATAGTTTACAGTCCTGCCTTCTCTTAAACTCCTCTATCTTTACAGCCACAGAATAAGGTATCTCTTGATGTGTAAGATTAAAAACCTTCTCTCGTATCAACTCGGATACAAAATATTTTTCGTACTGATCGGATACAATATCCTGCGGAAACAAAGGATCGCCCTCTTTCATAAACTCCTTTGTCCTCGATAAAAGATGGCTGACATTATCACCATCTAAAGCGGATATAGGAAAAACCTCGGCAAAATCATGCAATTCAATGTATGCGTCTATAACCGACAAAATCTGCTCTTTTGGGATAGTATCTATCTTATTGATTATACCGACTTCATTCACACTTGGGATAGCAGCTTTGGTA
>CAZFUR010000131.1:4576-6132 GCA_964522245.1 uncultured bacterium
TATTGATTATCAGAAAAATCGGTCTATCTTCTTTTGTCACTGAAGCCAACTGAAACTTAACCGATTCATCATCGGGAATCTGCGGTTCAACCATCAGATAAACAAGATCCGACTGACGAATGCTCTCTTTTGACTGGCGGAACATAAACTGGTCTAGCTTGCTTCTCGGTTTGAGGAAACCGGGGTTATCGACAAACAATATCTGAAGACCTGGCTGATTATATATCCCTCTAATTACCCCCCTCGTAGTCTGCGGTTTAGAAGAAACAATCGACAATTTTTGTCCCATAATACTGTTCAATAAAGTAGATTTACCCACATTCGGATCACCTGAAATACTAACAATTCCCGTCTTCAAAATAACCATCCCATCAAAAAAAATTCCGTTATAAACATATCATTGCGATTTTATGTCACTAATATATCATAAAAATGGTTTTTTACTATTATTTTACACGAAAATTTATTAAATTTTTTCTTTCTATTACGATAAGTTTTATATATATTCAGCGTGACTCGTTATTCTAATCTGAATGAATCAAGCGATTGGACTGTATGTTAAACAAATATGTCATTATCCACGGTCATTTTTATCAACCTCCCAGGGAAACACCATGGACAGGTGAAATAGAACCGCAACAATCCGCATCGCCATTCCATGACTGGAACGAAAAAATAGCGCATGAATGTTACACCCCAAACGCATTCTCCAGAGTACTAAACGAACATGGCAAGATTACTCATATAGTAAACAATTTCAAGTTCTTCAGTTTCAATTTTGGACCTACGCTACTCTCATGGATGGAAAAGAATACCCCCAATACCCATAAAAAAATCATTGACGCAGACAAATTCAGCATAGACCACAATAACGGTCACGGGAACGCTTTGGCTCAGGTATATAACCACACGATAATGCCCCTTGCCGATGATGATGACAAACGAACTCAAATAGAATGGGGAATAGAAGACTTCGTTTATCGGTTTAAAAGATACCCCGAAGGAATCTGGCTTGCCGAGACGGCCGTAGATCAAAAAACTATAAATATACTTATCGAATACAATATCAAATTCATCATTCTATCACCACTGCAAGCAGAGCGAATCAGAAAATTAGACGATAACACGTGGATTGATGTCAGCTCCGGTATAATCGATACGAAAACTCCATACAGAATTTTTAAGAAAACGCCTCAAGGAGAAAAAATCCAAGATTTTTATCTGGATATTTTTTTTTACAACGCTACTATCTCTTCCGCTGTCGGGTTTGAACATCTGCTGACAGACTCAGTCCGTTTTGCAGACAAGATTCAAGAATCGTTTGACCATTGGTCGGATACACCGCAAGCAACACTATTAGCGACAGACGGCGAATCATACGGACACCATGAAAAACATGGCGATATGTGTTTCTCATCTTTTGTCACAAGAGAACTCGAAAATAGAGCGTTCAATATAACCAACTGCGGTCATTTTCTGGAAATCTCTCCACCAAAATTTGAGGTGGAACTGAAAAAAGGTCCCGACAATGAAGGAACCGCATGGAGCTGCGCACA